>NZ_JBEYUS010000013.1:0-110339 GCF_040643635.1 Saccharopolyspora sp. NPDC047091 | reverse complement strand
GCCCGGCGGGGCCCCTCCCCCCCGGCGGGCCTCCACCCCCCCCGTCGGGTTTTAACCGCCCCTTACCACAAATATTTCTGGACGAACGGTCCGTTCACTCCCGCTCAGCCGATGGCGCGCCCCGCGTACTCCGGCGCCGGTTCGGTGCACTCCGCGATGCGCGCCGCGATCTCGTCCGGGAACGGCACCGCGCGGCCCGCGGCCGAATCGACGTGCAGCGCCAGCAGCTCCTCGGTGGCCACCGCGGTCCCGTCCACCACCATCTCGTGGCACAGCACCAGCTTCTTCGGCCCGCCGCCGACGATCCGCGAGGTCACCACCAGCTCTGCGTCCGGCCCGACCTCGCGCAGGTAGCGGACGTGCGCCTCCACGGTGTATAGCGACCGGCCGGTCTCCAAATACGCGGCGTCCAGGCCGAGCCGGTCCATCACCGCGTCGGTGGCGAAGCCGAACACCAGCACGTAGTAGGCCTCGCTGAGGTGCCCGTTGTAGTCGATCCACTCGGGCCGCACCCGCTGCCGGAACTCGGTCACGCGCCACCACTCCGGACGGCCCGCACCGCGCGCAGCACCGCGATCACCGCGCGGTCCCGGTCGGCGACCAGCTCGGCGATGCTGCGCCCGTCGGCGGTCTCCTCGCAGCCCTGCACCATCCGGTCCCGCAGCTCGGCGGTCAGCTCCGGTGCCTCCAGCCGGGTCCACGGCGATTTCAGCGAGGGCCCGAAGTGGTCGAGCATGTGCGCCATGCCGCCTTCGCCGCCCGCGAGGTGGAAGGTCAGGCAGGGCCCGAGGAACGGCCAGCGCAGCCCCGGCCCTTCGGTGATGGAGGCGTCGATCTGCTCCACGGTCGCCTCGCCTTCGGCGACCATGTGCAGCGCCTCCCGCCACAGCGCCTCCTGCAACCGGTTCGCGATGAACCCGGGCACCTCCCGGTCCATCGTGATCACCGATTTCCCGGCGACCTCGAAGAACCGGGACGCCCAGGCGACCGCCTCCGGGGAGGTGCGCTCGCCGCCGACGACCTCCACCAGCGGGATGAGGTACGGCGGGTTGAACGGGTGCCCGACCACGAGGCGTTCCGGGGTGGCGCAGCGCTGCTGCATCTCGGTCATGCCGTAACCGGAGGTGGACGAGGACACCACGACGCCGGGCGGGGTGGCCGCGTCGATCCGGGCCAGCAGGTCCTGCTTGAGCTCCAGGTCCTCCGGCGCGCTCTCCTGCACGAACTCGGCGCCCGCGACCGCGTCCTCCAGGGTGGCGGTGACGGTGAGCGCGTCCCGGGACGCGCCGGGGGCCAGGTCCAGTTCGGTCAGCGCGGGCCACGCCGCGTCCACCAGCCGCCGCAGCTTCTCCGCCGCGTCCGGCGCCGGGTCCCACGCCGTGACCCGGTAACCGCGGGCCAGGAAGTGCGCCGCCCAGCCGCCGCCGATCACGCCTGCGCCGATGCAGGCGACCTCGCGCACCGCCTCCGGTGCCACCGGGGCCGCCATCAGGCGGTCCGCCGCTTCAGGCCGAGCTTCGCGCGCGCCTGGTCGGGGGTGGCGATCCGTGCGCCCATGCCCTCGATGATCGTCACGGCGCGCTCGACGAGCTGCGCGTTGGTGGCCTTCACGCCCTTGCTCAGGTAGAGGTTGTCCTCCAGCCCGACGCGGACCTGGCCGCCGAGCAGCGCGGACTGCGCCACCCACGGCAGCTGGTTGCGGCCGATCGCGAAGCTCGCCCAGTTGGCGCCCTCCGGCAGCATGTTCACCATCGCCTGCAGCACGCCCGGGTCGGCGGGGGCGCCGTACGGGATGCCGGTGCACAGCTGGAAAAGCGGCGGCGGGTCGATGAGGCCCTCGTCGATGAGCTTGGTGGCGAACCACAGCTGCCCGGTGTCGAAGATCTCCAGCTCCGGCTTCACGCCGAGCTCCTGGATGCGCTTCGCGCCGGCCCGCAGCATGTCGGGGGTGCTGATGTAGAGCTGGCTGCCCTCGCCGAAGTTCAGCGAACCGCAGTCCATGGTGCAGATGTCCGGCAGCAGCTCTTCGACGTGCGGCAGCCGGTCGAGGCCGTTGACCAGGTCGGTGCCGTCGACGGGCTTGAGCGGGTCGTCCGGGTCGATCACCAGGTCGCCGCCCATCCCGGCGGTCAGGTTGATGACGACGTCCACATCGGACTCGCGGATGCGGCGCACGACCTCGCGGTAGAGCGGGACCTCGCGGGAGCCCTGGCCGGTCTCGACGTCGCGCACGTGGATGTGCACCACGGCGGCGCCCGCGTTGGCGGCCTGCACGGCGGACTCGGCGATCTGCTCGGGGGTCACCGGTACGTGCTCGCTGCGGCCGACGGTGTCGCCCGCTCCCGTCAACGCGGCGGTGATGATCACTTCCTCGTTCATGCGCCCTCCCTGTCGCGGTCGGCCCGGCGCGGGCCGCGGTGACGCTAGCAAGCGAGTTGCGAAATTCGCAATGCTCCGTCCGGGGAGGGATGCACCGGGAGGCAGAAAGGCCGGAAATCCAGCGAAAGAACCGGCCGCGAGTGCGGGGGAGAACTGATCATCGAGTCAGTCGATCGCACGGTCCGGCCGCCGCGCCCGTTGGCCGGCGAACCGGGGGAGCGCGAACAAGGCGGACCGCGACCGGCCGGATCAAGAGGAGGACCCCGACGGCCGGATCGAGGAACGGACCGCGAGGGAGCGGATCAAAAGGCGGACCGCGAACGGGTGAACCAAGGGGCGGACTGCGAGTGAGCGGGCCGAAGGGCGAGCCAAGGACGGGCCACGAACGTCCGGATCAAGAGGAGCCCTACGAACGTCCGGACCAAGGGGCGAACCAGGATCCGGCCTACGAGCGAGCGAACCAGCGAGCGGATCACGAACGCGCCGACCACGAGCGGACCCGGCGCGCCGACCGCGCCGCGCTCACCGGCTGAACCAGAACGCCTTCGTCACGGCCAGGAACTCGCGCCGCGCACCGCGCGCGGACACCCGCCGCAACCCGTCCGCCGCCGCGTCGTGCCCCACCCCGCAGGCGTCCATCCCGGCGCGGCGGCACAGCGCGATCGACCGGCGCAGGTGGAACTTCGAGGTCACCACGGTCACCGCGTGCAGCCCGAAGTCCGCGACCGCGCCGCGGCAGGACGCCCAGGTGTCCACACCGGACTCGTCCATCACCACCGCCCGCTCCGGAATCCCGTGGCGCAGCAGGAAGTCCCGCATCACGACCGGTTCGCTGTACCCGCGGGAGTGCGGGCTGCCGCTGACCAGGATCCACCGCACCCGGCCCGCCCGGTGCAGCTCCACCGCGACGGCGAGCCTGCCCTGCAGGATCCGGCTCGGCAGCCCGTCGCGGCGCACCCCGGCGCCCAGCACCAGCGCGACCTCGGCGTCGGGCACGTCGGCCACCGTCCGCACCCGGCCACGGCTGCGCACCAGCACCCACCACGACGGCGCCGCGGCCACCGCCGCCGCCATCACCGCCGCACCACACCATCGCCCGCGCACCCGGCAAGTGTGCCGTGCCGCGGCCGGGTCGCCGACAGCGGCTGAACGGGTGCCGCCCGGACCGCGCCGGACGGCACCCGCGCCGGATCAGGCCCCGCGCAGCCTCGGTTCGCCGTCGGCGACGGTGAAGCTCTGCGCGGTGCTCGCCGCGCCGTCCGGCTTCGTCACGTGCGGCACCGTCCGGTAGTCCGCCCGCAGCTCGTCCGCGCCGAACCGGGTGCGCACGTAGCCGCGGCGGTTCCGGTGGAACTTGATGTGCGGGTTCTCCGCCAGCACGGCCGACTTCGGGTCGTCGTCCCCGTCGCCGCCGCTGGTGATCGAGGTGGTGACCAGCTCGGTGCCGACCACCGCCGAGTCCGGGTCCTCGTGCGCGGCCTGCACCTCCGCGGCCCAGTGCCGGTGCACGTCGCCGGTCAGCACCACCGCGTTGCGCGCCTGCGCGAGCCCCGCGGCGATCCGGTCCCGGTTCGCCACGTAGCCCGCCCACGAGTCGGTGCTGAACGCGACGCCCTCGTCCACGTCGTTGTCCAGCCGGGAGAAGAACACCTGCTGGCCCAGCACGTCCCAGCGCGCCTCCGAGGCCGCGATCCCGTCCAGCAGCCAGCGCTCCTGCTCGGCGCCGGTGATCGTGCGGTCCGGTTCCAGCCGCTCCGCGCAGTCCACGTTCCCGGCGTCGTCGCAGGGCTGGTCGTCGCGGTACTGGCGGGTGTCGAGCATGTGGAACGTGGCCAGCCCGCCCCACTCCAACCGGCGGTACAGCCGCATGTCGGCGCCGACGGGCTTGGCCGAGGAGCGCAGCGGCATGTTCTCGTAGTACGCCTGGAACGCGGCGGCGCGCCGGTCGAGGAAGTGCTCGTCGGGCGTCTCCGGCACGTCCCCGGCCCAGTTGTTCTCGGTCTCGTGGTCGTCCCACACCACGATCCAGGGCGCGGTGGCGTGCGCGAGCTGCAGGTCGGCGTCGGTCTTGTACTGGGCGTGCCGCTGCCGGTAGTTCGCCAGCGTGCGGGTCTCCGGCCCGAGCACCCGCCGCACGTCCTCGTCCTCCGCGGCGTACTCGTACTGGTAGTCGCCGAGGTGCAGGATCAACCCGGGCTGGTCCTCGGCCATCCGCCGGTAGGCGGTGAAGTGGCCCTGGCCGAAGTGCGCGCAGGACGCGAAGCACATGGTCAGCGGGTCGAGCGAGCCGGGCGCGGGGGCGGTGCGGGTGAAGCCGGTGCGGGACACGGCGCCTCCGGTGCGGAACCGGTAGTAGTACTCGGCGCCGGGCCGCAGTCCTTCGAGCTCGACGTGCACGCTGTGGCCGAGTTCCGGGGCGGCCTGGGCCCGCCCGCGCTGCACGACGCGGCTGAACCGCTCGTCCTCGGCGACCTCCCACTCCACGTCGACGGCCTTGCCGGGCATGCCGCCGCGGCCGTCGTCGGCGGTCGGGTCGGGGGCGAGCCTGGTCCAGAGCACGACGCCGTCCGGCGCCGGGTCGCCGGAGGCGACGCCGAGGGTGAACGGGTCGCCGAGCGGGCGGCCGGTGCCCGCGCCGGGCAGCGAGAGCGGTCCGGCGAGCGCGGTTCCGGCGAGTGCGGTGGTGCCCAGCGCCGCGGCGCCGCCGAGCAGCACGGCACGGCGGGACACGGATCGGGACGTGGTGGGGTCGGGCATTCGGGCGGTCCTCCCAGAGACGTCGGTGGTCGCCGCGGCCGACGTGCTCGGTGCACGTCGAAGCAGGGTTGCGTCCTGCTTTCGGCTTCACTCGAACGAGTGGAAAGGTATCCGCGCCCGGTGGGCATCCGGTTAACTTCTGGCGAAGACGGGTTGTTGATCACCGCGACCGCGCCGGAGGGTCCTCCCGAGGAGCGGGAGGAACGTTCAGCGCGGGCGCCAGCCGGACCGGCCGGGAGGCCCGGACGGGCCGGGTGGACGAGAGGGGCGAGGGCGGCGTTCCCACGGACGGTTCGTGGGCTTCGTCGGAGCCATGCGGCAGAACCTAAGCCACAGCCCCTCGATGGTGTGAACCGCCATCGGGTTCCGGTGACATTTCCCGCATGCCGATCTACCTGCGAAGATCGGCAGCAGGGGCCGGTCGGCGGCGACCGCGCCGCGCCGCCGGCCGGCCCGCCCCTCGCGGGGTGGACCCGGCCCCACCTCGGCGGTTCCGCGCCGGGAAGATCGGCTGCCGGAACGTCCTCCGCGATCACCGGAGATCCACTCCTCGGTATCCGAGCGCGCACTGCGGGTGTCCGCCGTCCGGAGCGGGGCCCGGGAGCGCCCGGCGTCGCGCGCTCCGCGCCTTCGAGTGACGGCGGATCGGGTGCCCGGTTGTTGAGGCTTGGCACTCGCGTGGGTAGAGTGCCAATCAGCACGGCGCCGCTGCGCCCCGGCACCCGCGACGACGGGGAGCCACGGAGCCGTCACCCAAACCACAGCCAACGCTTACGCAGGCCCCAGAAGGTGGAGGTCACACCGTGGCGAGCATCAAGCCGCTTGAGGACAAGATCGTTGTCCAGGCGAGCGAAGCCGAGACGACCACTGCGTCCGGCATCGTGATCCCGGACACCGCCAAGGAGAAGCCCCAGGAGGGCAAGGTCCTGGCCGTCGGCCCGGGTCGTGTCGACGACAAGGGCAACCGCGTCCCCGTCGACGTGCAGGAAGGTGACGTCGTCATCTACTCCAAGTACGGCGGCACCGAGGTCAAGTACAACGGCGAGGAGTACCTGATCCTCTCCGCCCGCGACGTGCTGGCCGTCGTCAACTGACGATCCCGCACCATGCGCATCCCACCGCCCCGGTGGTCCCGCCTCCGGGACCCCGGGGCGGTGGTCTATCCCAGGCCGGACGTCGTGCCCGCACGCTGCGGCGACTCCGCCGACCCGACGCCGCACCCCGGCGGCCCACCGGACCGCTTCGGCGCGCCGGGTCGAACCGAGCTCGCGCCGGGGCGATCGCGACCGGCCTCCGAACACCCCATGCTGAAGGGCTGTTGAAACATGGCTAAGCAGATCAGCTTCGACGAGCAGGCGCGCCGCGCGCTGGAGCGCGGTGTCAACCAGCTCGCCGACGCCGTGAAGGTGACCCTCGGGCCGCGCGGCAGGCACGTGGTGCTGGACAAGCAGTTCGGCGGCCCGCAGGTCACCAACGACGGCGTCACCATCGCGCGCGAGATCGAGCTCGACGACCCGTACGAGAACCTCGGCGCCCAGCTCGCCAAGAACGTCGCCACCAAGACCAACGACGTCGCGGGCGACGGCACCACCACCGCGACCGTCCTGGCCCAGGCCCTGGTGAAGGAAGGCCTGCGCAACCTGGCCGCCGGCGCCAACCCGGCGTCGCTCGGCAAGGGCATCCAGGCCGCCACCGACGCGGTCGTCGAGGCGCTCAAGGCCAAGGCCACCCCGGTCAAGGGCCGCGACAACATCGCCCAGATCGCCACCGTCTCCTCCCGCGACGAGAACATCGGCGCGCTGGTCGGCGAGGCGATGGAGAAGGTCGGCGAGGACGGCGTCATCAGCATCGAGGAGTCCTCGACGCTGGCCACCGAGCTCGAGGTCACCGAGGGCGTCCAGTTCGACAAGGGCTTCGTCTCCCCGTACTTCGTCACCGACGCGGAGCGGCAGGAAGCGGTCCTCGAGGACACCCAGATCCTGCTGCACCGGGACAAGATCTCGAACATCCAGGACCTGCTGCCGCTGCTGGAGAAGGTCGCCCAGAACGGCAAGCCGCTGCTGATCATCGCGGAGGACGTCGAGGGCGAGGCGCTGTCCACCCTGGTCGTCAACGCGATCCGCAAGACCTTCAAGGTCGTCGCGGTCAAGGCCCCCTACTTCGGCGACCGCCGCAAGGCGTTCCTGGATGACCTCGCCGCCGTCACCGGCGCGGAGGTCATCGCCCCCGAGGTCGGGCTCAAGCTCTCCGAGGCCGGCCCCGAGGTCCTGGGCAGCGCCCGCCGCGTCACCGTCACCAAGGACGACACCATCCTCGTCGACGGGCACGGCAGCAAGGACGACGTGCAGGCCCGGGTCGAGCAGATCCGCAAGGAGATCGAGGCCAGCGACTCCGACTGGGACCGGGAGAAGCTGCAGGAGCGGCTCGCCAAGCTCGCGGGCGGCGTCGCCGTGATCAAGGTCGGCGCGGCCACCGAGACCGAGCTCAAGGAGCGCAAGTCCCGCATCGAGGACGCCGTCGCGGCGTCCAAGGCGGCGGCCGAAGAGGGCAGCGTCCCCGGCGGCGGCTCCAGCCTCATCCACGCGTCCAAGGCGCTGGAAGGCGACCTCGGCCTCACCGGCGACGAGGCCACCGGCGTGCGGCTCGTCCGCAAGGCCCTCGAAGCCCCGCTGTTCTGGATCGCCAGCAACGCGGGCCAGGAAGGCGCCGTCGTCGTCTCCAAGGTCCGCGACCTGGACTGGGGCGCCGGCTACAACGCCGCGAACCTCACCTTCGGCGACCTGATCGAGCCGGGCATCGTCGACCCGCTGAAGGTCACCCGGTCCGCGGTCGCCAACGCGGCCTCCATCGCGCGCATGGTGCTCACCACCGAGAGCGCCGTGGTGGAGAAGCCGGAGGAGGAAGCGGAGCAGGCCGCGGGCCACGGCCACGGCCACTCCCACTGACGACCGGGTCGTTCCGCTCGTCCCGCTCGGCGGGGCGGGCGGCGGCCCGCCGGCGGCCGAGCCACCGAGCGGGAGCACCGGGTGCTTCCGGGCGGTGCGCCTGCCGCCGGGGGAGGACGTGAATCAGGGGCGGCACCTTCGGGTGCCGCCCCTGATCTCTTTTCGCGCTCGCCCCGGGGGCCGCCGCGGATGACGCCCCTCGCAGTCATCCGATTCGGCCCGCCCGGCGCGGGCACCGCCACCGCCGTTCGCGCGGCGGTCGCGTCTCAACCGGCCAGTGCGGCCACCCGGCGCTTGCGGGTCTTGATGATCACTTCGCGCTCGGACTCCGAAAGCCCACCCCAGATCCCGTAAGGCTCCTGCACCGCCAGCGCGTGCCGACGGCACTGGTCCAGAACCGGGCAGTGCTGGCACACCTCTTTCGCCTTCGACTCACGCCGTGCCCGTGCCGGGCCGCGTTCGCCGTCGGGATGGAAGAAGTACGCGCTGTCCATCCCGCGGCACGAGCCCTTGATCTGCCAGTCCCAGATGTCCGCGTTCGGGCCTGGAAGACGTCGAGTGTCGGCCATTGCGACAACCACCTCCCACCGGTGGATCCCCTCCCCGCCACGGCGGCTGCCGTGGCCTCGCATGATCCAAGGTAGAACCGCGCCAATGCTTGTTCAACCCCTTTCGCGCCGAAAGCTGTTCACTGACGGGTGATCTCTGACCGGTGGCATCCGGGTGCACCCGCTTGCCAGCGGCCGCCACGATCCGGAACATGACCGCGTGACCATGCGGGAGGAACCCCTGTCCGGGCAGCACGGCGCCGCCCGGGCGGTTGATCCACGACTTGCCGACCACCCGGACGGCCCGGCACCCGCCGGAGGAGCCGGGGCCGCCGACGAAGATCGGAACGGCGCCCGCCGCAAGATCGCGGAGGGGACGTCCGGGGCGGACGCGCACCGGGGCGGCAGGCACCGCCGCGACCCGGAGCCCGAGGCCCGGCCGGACGTGGAAACCGCGGGCTCCGCCGAGACCGGGACGACGTCGGGGGAGTCGGGTTCGGGAGCCGTGGCGGACGACCGGCGGGACCCGCCGCGCGCCGACTTCGCCGCCGGATCGCTCGGCACCGACGCGGAGCTCGACGCGAGCCCGTCCGGAACCGAGCCGCACGACGCGGTCGAGCCGGAGGAACCCCGCCTCTCCGTGGCCGCCGTCGCCCGCAGGCTCGGCGTCGCGCCCGCCACCCTGCGCACCTGGGACCGCCGCTACGGCCTGGGGCCCACCGACCACGCCACCGGCCGCCACCGCCGCTACGGCCCCGAGGACGTCGCGCGGCTGGAGCAGATGCAGCGCGCCCTGCTGCGCGGCGCATCCCCGGCCGAAGCCGCCCGCTACGCGCTCGCCGCGACCCCGCCGCTGCCCCGGCACGGCGACGGCGCCGCGGCGCCCGCGGTCCCCGCGACCGGCGAGCCGGTCCTCATCTCCGGCGTGCTCGACCCGCTCGACGAGGAACCCGTCGCGGAGTCCACCGCCAACCCGGGCGGGCGCGGGCTGCGCCTGACCGGTGCCGGGCCGCGCGCCCGCGGGCTCGGCCGGGCGGTGCTCGCGCTGGACGCCTGGCACCAGCAGCGCCTGCTCGCCGAGTCCATCGAGCAGCAGGGCGTGCTCGCGACCTGGTCCGAGGTGCTGTCGCCGGTGCTGGCCGCGGTGACCGGGCGCTGGCAGCACACCGGGACCGGGGTGGAGGCGCTGCGGCTGCTCACCGACAGCGCGGCGACCGCGTTACGCGCGGTCCTGGCCGCCGCTCCCGAACCGCGCAACCCGCGTCCGGTGCTGCTGGCGCCGGTGCCGGGGGAGCAGCAGGAGCTGGAGCTGGTCGCGCTGGCCGCCGAACTGGCCGCCCGCGGCGTGGGGATCCGGTTGTTCGGCGCGGGCCTGCCGCCGGAGGGCCTGAACGCGGCGGTGCGCCGGGCGGCGCCCGCGGTGGTGGTGCTCTGGGCGGAGCAGCCGCACTACGCGGCGCCCGCCCTGCTGGCGGGCTTGCCCGGAACGCGGCAGCGGGCCCGGGTCTTCGCCGCCGGCGCGGGCTGGGCGCCGGGCCGGTTGCCGGGTCACGCGGAGACGGTTTCGACGCTCGCGGAGGCCGCGAAAGGCGTCGTTCGAGTCGTGCTCGATTGACCTGTGACGCAAATCACTTTTGGCAAGTTTCGGCTGACTGCCGGGTGTCGCGAGATCGGGTGTCTGATCGCCCGACAGGGCCACAACAGAGTGAATATCGCAGGTATGGGCCTTGAGCGAGGGGTGACATCGTCTCTCGCCCGTGCCCGCGTCGGACCCTGCTCCGTTCCGGTGAATATCTCGAACGAGTGGCGTGAGCCGATCTCTGGACGGATTCAGCACTAGATCGTGTCAAGGTTCCCCGGCTTGCGTCCGATAGGGGAAGAGGAACGTCACTCGCCTGCAGGAAGGAGTTCCCGTGACGACGGTCCTGATCTGCGATGACCGACGCAGCGTCCGGGAAGGGCTCACTCGCGTGATGTCTGCTGTCCCAGGAGTGAGTCGGATTGATTGCGTAGCACACGGTGACGAGCTGCTCGCGCGCTTCGCGCGGCAAGCGGTGGACGTCGTGCTGGTCGGCACCCAACGCGCGGTGCCGAACGGTGTCGAGGCCACCAGGCGGCTCGTCTCCGCCCACCCCCAGGCCAATGTGATCGTCTTCGGTGCGCCGGACGACGCGGGCAGCATCGCGGCGGCCATCGCCGGCGGTGCTCGTGGATATCTGCGCTGGGACGCCTCGCGGCCGGAGCTGGTCGCCGCGCTGGCGCACACCTTGGCCAGCACGTCCGTCCCCGCACCGCGGCAGCCGTCCGATCCGGGCGTGCAGCTCACCGAGCGCGAGCTGCAAGTGCTGCGGGGGATGAGCCAGGGGAAGAGCAACGGCCAGATCGGCCGCGAGCTCTACCTGTCCGAGGACACCGTCAAGACCCACGCCCGCCGGCTCTTCCGGAAGCTCGGAGTGCGGGATCGGGCGCAGGCGGTGGCGCACGGGTTCAGACGAGGGCTGGTCGCCTGAGTCGAACGGGACTCCGCGGAAGCCCACCTGCTCGCTCGATCATCCGGGTTCCGGTCGGCGCACCCAGTGCACCGATCGCCCGCGGGCGGCGGGCCGCGCCTCGCATCGCGCTCGTCCAGGGCGGTACGCCCCGGACGACTCCGGTGCCCGGCACAGCCCGGCGACCGGGTCCTCGCTCGCGAGGGCTCGACGGATGAGCCGAGGAGGTTCTGCGGGAGCTCCTTCCTGCTGTGTGACGCCCCTCGCCGGAACGCGGCCAGCGGCCGCCGCCCGGTTCACCTCGACGCCGCCGTTCGGGCTCGGCGGCGTCGACAGGACTTCGGTGTCCACCGTCATGTCCCGGTGCCGCATCGCCGGGACATGACGGCGGACACGTCTCATGACCCGGCCGGGACGAGCCGGGAGCCGACCGCCGTGTCGCGAACGCCCCCTACCATCCGTCGATCAGTGCCGGTTCCGGACTGGGCGGACGATGCTCGGGTGGATATCTGGTAGTTATGGTTACGTGACAACGACCGCAGCTGGCCCCCACTCCCTGTTCAGGGATCAGTCCTTTCCCGGTACGGTGACCTCGGCGCTGCGTGCGGTGCACGTGATGTTCGCCGAGCAAATCCGAGTCGCTTGAACGCGTAACACCAGGGCTGCTGTCTGCGATGAGCAACGTGGGGGACGGGCTGGACGCACTTGTAGGCGCCGCCGTCGACGGCGATCGTCAGTCGATCGAGCGCTTGCTGGCCGAAATCCGTCCTTTGGTGGTGCGGTATTGCCGCGCCAGGGTAGGACGAAACGAACGGTCGTTCGCTTCGGCGGACGACGTCGCCCAGGAAGTGTGCCTCGCCGTGCTGACGGCGTTGCCCAGCTACCGGGATCAAGGTCGTCCTTTCCTGGCGTTCGTATACGGCATCGCCGCGCACAAGGTGGCTGATGCTCATCGGGCGTCGGCCCGCAACCGCTCCGAGCCGGTGGCGGATGTTCCGGACACCCCGGAATCCGAGGCTGGACCGGAGCAGCGGGCCATGCAAGGTGAGCTTTCGGGCAGGATGGCGCAGCTGTTGCGCGTCCTCCCGGCCAAGCAGCGGGAGATCCTGCTGCTCCGGGTGGTCGTCGGGTTGTCCGCGGAGGAAACGGCCGAAGCGGTCGGTTCGACTCCGGGAGCGGTGCGAGTGGCACAGCACCGCGCACTGGCCCGGCTGCGCAAGACGCTGTCCGCGGAGGAGGTGGTCTGAATGGTCGAGCGGGAAGAACCGGAGCGCGCCCCGAAACGGGAGCACGCCTCGGACGATCCCGTCGATTCCGGCCGGCAGGACGACCGTGCGGGCGGAACGCGTGCGCCGGAGGATTCTCCGGCCGTGCCCGCCGCTGGCGAGGGAGCCGAGCTGATCGACAATCGAGAGTCCGACTCCGCCACCCCGGCGGCGTCCGGGTCGCACATCGCCGACGTCGCCGACGGTCCGGGATCGGACGCCGGGGACCACCCTACCGTCCATTCGGCCCATTCGGCCACGTCTTCGGAATCCGCTGAACGGACCGGCGGCTCCGGACCGGTGGGCGAACACGGCGAAGCGGTCGCGGACGCGGCGGACGAGCAGCGCACGATTCGCGTGGCGCGCCCCGAGGACGAGGTCACGACCGAACTCGGCACCTCGGCCGCGGAGGCCGGCGCCACCGTGCTGGACTTCCGACGACGACCGCTGCTCACCGACGCCGACACCGAGCAGGCCGCGGTCGCGGGGCTGATCGACGCCGACGAGGTCGGCTCGGAACCGCTGAACCTCTCCGAGCTGCAAGCCGACGACGCGCTGCTCGACGCGCTCGGCGGCACCAACCCGAACGTGCCCGCGGAGTCGGCCGACACCGCGCCCGCGCTGGAATCACTGCTGGTCGCGTGGCGGCGGGAGGTGGACGCGGCGCCGATCGGCGACCTGGTGGACACCGATGCCGCGGTCGCCGCGATCGCCGCGGGCAGCAGGCCGCGCCGCAAGTCCCGCCGCAGGCACCTGGTCCCGGTGGCCTCGGCCGCCGCGGTGCTGATGATCGGGTTCACCGGGGTCGGCCTCGCCGCCCGGGACGCGATGCCCGGCGACATGCTCTGGGGCGTGGCGCAGGTGCTCTACAGCGACGACCACACGGAGGAGGCCGCGGCCGCGCAGCGGGCGCAGTCGCAGCTGGACGAGGCGGAGCGCCTCTTGAACTCGGGCTACTACAGCGACGCGAAGGTGTCGCTGCAGCTGGCGCACCAGACCATGCAGAACGCCGGTTCGCGCCTCAAGGACCTGGAGCTGCGGCACCAGCTGCTGGAGTACCGCGTCCAGCACCCGCAGGTGCCCGACGATTCCACCTCGGAGTCCTCGTCGAGCTCGCGCCCGACGTCGACCTCCACCGTCGAACCGCCCCCGCCGTCGAACCCGCAGCTGCCGCCGCCGGACTGGCCGACGCCGACCTCGCCGACCACGCCGAGCTCCTCGCAGGAGCCGACGGAGCCGACGACGCAGCCGAGCGAGACCAGCGACAGCACCGACATGCCGTCCAGCGGGAACCCGGACGGCTCCACGTCGGCGCCGAACCACGGCGGCGGGCTGTTCCCGACGCCGAACTGACGCACGCAGCACTGACGCACGAATCCGGATCCGCGCCCGCGAAGGGCGCGGATCCGTTTCACGTTCTGGTGGGGAGCGCGCGAGGATCGCCGGCCGACGCTGGACCGCCGCTGACCGGCCACTGCTCGACCGGTGGTCAGCGGGTGTTCTCGTTCTCCGTCTCGGTGACGCCGTCGGCGAAGCCGCGGCAGTACTCCCAGCTCATGTACTCGCTGGGGTCCGGGGCGAACGCGGGCTCGTGCGGGCGCATCCGGCCATCGTGCAGCAACTGCTCGAGGCTGGAGCGCAGCAGCTCCCAATCGTGGTAGTGCGGTTCACCGCAGTCGGTGCAGTCCACGACGATGCCGCGGACACCACGCGGTTCCAGCAGCGCCTGGTAGACGGCCAGGTCGGTGAGGTCGGAGAGGAGCTCGGCCCGTTCGTCCTCGCCCAGCGGCGGGCCGAACTCGGGCTCCTGGTCGTCGAGCGCTCTGCTCGGGTCGTCCGGGTCGCCCGCGAACGGGTCTGGGGGCAGCGGATCGTGCGGCACGCCCGGCACGGTACCGCCCACCGCGACCTGCACCGCCCCTCGGGGCGCCCGCGCGGGTGCGCCCGTGCGTTGCACCACCGCTTCCCATGTCTGACCAGCGGGGTCTCTATCATGGGTCAATCGCACCTGCCGCTCGCGCCGGGGACGTCGTCGAACCGCCGCCTCCGGTGCCCGGTATCGCCGATGAGCCCCCGCCCGGAACCTTCGGTCACCACACCGTTGCTTGCAGGAAGGCACACCGCCTCGCCATGACCAGCGAACTCACCGCCCCCGGTTTCCCTGCGAAGTTCGCGACGCTCGGGTTGACCTTCGATGACGTGCTGCTGCTTCCCGATGAGTCCGATGTGATCCCCAGCGGCGTCGACACGGGAACGCAGCTGTCGCGCAACGTGCGCCTGCGGGTTCCGCTGCTGTCCGCCGCGATGGACACCGTGACCGAGGCGCGGATGGCGATCGCCATGGCCCGCCAGGGCGGCGTCGGCATCCTGCAGCGGAACCTGTCGGTGGAGGAGCAGGCCGCGCAGGCCGAGGTCGTGAAGCGCTCCGAAGCCGGCATGGTCACCGACCCGGTGACCTGCTCGCCGGAGGACACCATGGCCGAAGTGGACGCGCTGTGCGCCCGCTTCCGGATCTCCGGCGTCCCCGTCACCGACCCCGACGGCACCCTCGTCGGCATCATCACCAACCGCGACATGCGGTTCGAGGTGGACCACACCCGTCGGGTGCGCGAGATCATGACGCCCGCGCCGCTGGTGACCGCGCAGGTCGGCGTCACCGCCGAGGCCGCGCTCGGCCTGCTGCGCAGGCACAAGGTCGAGAAGCTGCCGATCGTGGACAACGCGGGCAAGCTGCGCGGCCTGATCACTGTCAAGGACTTCGTCAAGACCGAGCAGTACCCCAACGCCACCAAGGACCCGGACGGCCGGCTGCTGTGCGGCGCCGCGGTCGGCGTCGGCGCCGACTCGCACGAGCGGGCCATGGCGCTGGTCGACGCCGGGGTGGACGTGCTGGTCGTGGACACCGCGCACGGGCACTCCCGGGCCGTCGTGGACACCGTGGCCACCCTGAAGAAGGAGCTGGGCCACTCGGTCGACGTCATCGGCGGCAACGTCGCCACCCGCGCCGGGGCGCAGGCGCTCGTCGACGCGGGCGCCGACGCCGTCAAGGTCGGCGTCGGGCCGGGCTCGATCTGCACCACCCGCGTCGTCGCGGGCGTCGGCGTCCCGCAGATCAGCGCCATCTACGAGGCCGACCAGGCTTGCAGGCCCGCCGGGGTGCCGATCATCGGTGACGGCGGCATCCAGTACTCCGGGGACATCCCGAAGGCCATCGCCGCCGGTGCCAGCAGCGTGATGCTGGGCAGCCTGCTCGCGGGCACCGCCGAATCGCCCGGGGACCTGGTGCTGGTCAACGGCAAGCAGTTCAAGGTGTACCGGGGCATGGGTTCGCTCGGCGCGATGCAGAGCCGCGGGCAGGGCCGGTCGTACTCGAAGGACCGCTACTTCCAGGACGACGTGCTGTCCGAGGACAAGCTGGTGCCGGAGGGCATCGAGGGCCGGGTGCCGTTCCGCGGGCCGCTCGCGCAGGTGGTGGACCAGCTCGTCGGCGGGCTGCGCTCCGGGATGGGCTACACCGGCTCGACCACCGTTCCCGAGCTGCAGCGGGCGAACCTGGTGCGGATCACCGCGGCGGGACTGAAGGAATCGCACCCGCACGACATCACGATGACCGTCGAGGCGCCGAACTACACGACCCGGTGAGGTGCGGGGCGCGGGAGCCGAGGGTTCCCGCGCCCTACTCCGCACCGGGTCACCCGCGCAGCTGCGCGGTCGCCCATTCCTCGAACGAGGTGGTCGGCAGGCCGAGCTCGGCCGCGAACTCCGGCCGGGCGGGTTGGCCGACCGCGTTCAACCACTCGTGCGTCGAACCCATCTCCGGCATGCCCGCCGCGCGCGCCGCCTCGACGTCCAGGTCGGGTGCGGTGAGCGGGACGCCGAGCGCGCCGGTGAGGATCTCGGCGATCCGCGTCATCGGCAGCCGGTCGCTCGCGAGCTCCAGCTCGACCCGGTGGAACCGCTCCGGTTCGGCGAAGGCCGCCGCGGCCGCCGCGCCGATGTCGGCGACCGCGATCAGGGCCAGCTCGGTGTCCGGCTTGATGACGCTGACCAGGCCGCCCTCGACGCCGCGGGGGAACAGGAACGCCATCTCGGGCCGGAAGTTCTCCATGAAGAACGGCGGCTTGAGCAACGTCCAGCTGGGGAAGTCGGCCGCCCGCACCAGGTCCTGGACGGCGCTCTTGGCGTCGAGAGTGGGGGCCATGTCGCGCCAGCGGCCCTCCGCCCAGCCGGGGGCCCGGGTGTGCTGACCGGCGCCGCTGACCGAGGTGTGCACGAATTGCGGCACCTCGGCGGCGCGCGCCGCCTCGACGAGGTTGCCGCCCTGGCTGACCTCACCGGCGAAGTCGAACCCGTCGGCGGTGATCTCGGGCATCTGCACCGAGAAGACGGCGCGGGCGCCGCGCACCGCGTCCGGCAGGGAGGCGGGATGGCGGAGGTCGCCGGTGACGAGTTCGGCGCCGAGCGCGCGCAGCTCGGTGGCGGGTCCGGTGGTGGCGTCGCGGACCAGGGCGCGGACGGGGACGCCCGCGGCGAGCAGGGCGCGGGCGGTGGCGCCGCCCTGCTTGCCGGTGGCGCCGGTGACCAGGACGGGTGCGGGGTTCGGGGGCATGCTCGGCTCCTCAGACGGTAAACGGCGGGGTCCGCCGTTTCTAGCATCGTACGATACGGCGGACCCCGCCGTTTCGGTAGCTGGAGGTACCGCCATGCCCGCCGGTCAACGCTCGGACGCCCGGCGCAACCACGCGCGCATCCTCGCCGTCGCCGCCGAGGAGGTCGCCGCCCGCGGCGCCGACGCCTCCCTGGAACGCATCGCCCGCACCGCGGGCGTCGGCTCCGCCACCGTTCGCAGGCACTTCCCCACCCGTCGAGCCCTGCTCGAAGCCGTGTCGCACGACCGCATCGACGACCTGCGCCGCCGTGCCGCCGAGCTGACCGGCGCCCCCGACGGCCGCGCCGCGCTGCTGGAGTGGCTCGGCGAGGTGCTCGCGTACTCGACCGACGTCCGCGGGCTCGCCGCCGCGCTGTCCTACGCGGACGCCGCCGAGCCGGTGCAGGGCAACTCGTGCGCGGCACTGCTGGAGGGCGCGGGCGCGCCGCTGCTCGCGCGGGCCGTGCGGGAAGGGGCGGTCCGGGCCGAGATCGACCTCGCCGACCTGATCACCCTCGTCGTCGGCATCGTGCTCGCCGTCGAGCACCGCGCCGACGCCGCCGCCGAAGCCGAGCGGCTGTTCCGGCTCGCCGTGACCGGACTCGCACCGCAGCGCTGAACCGTCCGGGGAGGGGCGGCTGCGAGACTGGGCGCGGCGGCAGCGAGAATGCTCCGTCGGAGTGCTGCGGTCCACCTAGGAGGAACTGACGTGCGGGATCTGGTGGAGATCGGCATGGGCCGGACGGCCATGCGCGGGTACGAGCTGGACGACATCGAGATCGTCCCGTCCCGGCGGACCCGTTCATCGCAGGACGTGTCGCTGTCGTGGCAGATCGACGCGTACCGGTTCGGCATCCCGCTGGTGACGCACCCGACCGACGCCGTGGTGTCCCCGGCGACGGCGATCCGCGTCGGCGAGCTCGGCGGCCTGGGCGTGCTCAACGCCGAAGGGCTCTGGGCCCGGCACGAGAACGTCGAGGAGCGGCTGTTCGAGGTCGTGCGCGTCGCGGAGGAGAGCGAGGAGCCCACCGCCGCGATCAAGCTGCTGCAGGAGCTGCACGCCGCGCCGGTGCGGCACGACCTGCTCACCCGGGCCATCAAGCAGATCAAGGACTCCGGGGTCACCGTCGCCGCGCGGGTCAGCCCGCAGCACGCCGAAGAGCTCACCCCCGACCTGCTCGCCGCGGGCGTCGAGGTGCTGATGGTGCACGGCACCATCGTCTCCGCCGAGCACGTGGCCCGGGACGGCGAACCGCTCAACCTGAAGCGCTTCATCGCCGACCTCGACGTGCCGGTGATCGCCGGTGGTGTCGGCGACTACCGCACCGCCATGCACCTGATGCGCACCGGCGCGGCCGGCGTGATCGTCGGCTTCGGCGAGTCGATGGCCACCACGACCACCCAGGTGCTGGGCATCGGCGTGCCGATGGCCACCGCCATCGCCGACGCCGCCGCGGCCCGCCGCGACTACCTCGACGAGACCGGCGGCCGGTACGTGCACGTGCTCGCGGACGGCGCGCTGTCCCACTCCGGTGACATCGCCAAGGCCATCGCCTGCGGTGCGGACGCCGTCGTGCTGGGCGAAGCCCTCACCGAAGCGGAGGAGGCGCCGGGCCAGGGCTACTACTGGACCGCGGCCGCCGCGCACCCGAACCTGCCGCGCAGCGAGATCATGGGCTTCACCGGCGCCGGTGTGGACCTGGAGACGCTGCTGTTCGGACCGAGCAGCGACGCGTCCGGCACCATCAACCTGTTCGGCGGGCTGCGGCGCGCGATGGCGAAGACCGGCTACTCGGAGCTCAAGGAGTTCCAGAAGGTCGGCCTGACGCTGCGGCGGTGATCCTGCCGCGCCGCTCCGCGGTCCTGATCGTGCGCGCCCGGTCTGCTCGGCAGGCCGGGCGCCGCTCGTCCTGAACCGGACGGATCGGGCCGAGGGGCGGAAATTCGTCGGCGGGGGAGCGCCGGAAGGTCTAGCTACCCGCGAGTAATGAAGGCTAACGTGTCCGGCATGGCTTCCAGCAACGGTGCTCAGGGTCAGCGCGGTCCGCAGCACTACGACGTCGTCGTGATCGGCTCCGGGTTCGGCGGCAGCGTCGCCGCGCTGCGGCTCACCGAGAAGGGCTACCGGGTGGCCGTGCTGGAAGCGGGCCGCCGCTTCAGCGACGACGAGTTCGCCAAGACCTCCTGGGACCTGCGCCGATTCCTGTGGGCACCGCAGATCGGCTGCTACGGCATCCAGCGCATCCACCTGCTCCGCGACTGCCTCATCCTCGCCGGAGCCGGGGTCGGCGGCGGTTCGCTGGTGTACGCGAACACGCTGTACCGGCCGCTGAAGCCGTTCTACAACGACTCGCAGTGGGCGCACATCACCGACTGGGAGGACGAGCTCTCCCCGCACTACGACCAGGCCAGCCGGATGCTGGGCGTCGTCACCAACCCGACGACCACCCCGTCCGACGTGGTGATGAAGAAGGTCGCCGCCGACATGGGCGTCGGCGACAGCTACCACCCGACGCCGGTCGGCGTGCACTTCGGCGAACCGGGGCGCACCGTCGCCGACCCCTACTTCGGCGGCGCCGGACCGGAGCGCACCGGCTGCACCGAATGCGGCTCGTGCATGACCGGCTGCCGCGTCGGGGCGAAGAACACGCTGGTCAAGAACTACCTGCACCTCGCCGAAGCCGGGGGCGCGGAGGTGTTCCCGCTGACCACCGTGCACCGGCTCGCCGAAGGCCGCGACGGCCGCTGGCGCATCGGCACCCGCCGCACCGGCGCGAAGACCGCGCTCGGCAGCCGGGTGTTCACCGCCGACCAGGTCGTCGTCGCCGCCGGGACCTGGGGCACCCAGAACCTGCTGCACCGGGCGCGGGACCGGGGCGACCTGCCGCGGCTGTCGGCGAAGCTCGGCGAGCTCACCCGCACCAATTCCGAAGCCATCATCGGCGCGCAGGTGCCGCAGCTCGGCGAGCAGGACTACTCCAGCGGCGTCGCCATCACCTCCTCGTTCCACCCCGACGAGGACACCCACATCGAACCCGTCCGCTACGGCAAGGGCAGCAACGCGATGGGGCTGCTGCAGACCTTCCCGACCAAGGGCGACCACCCCGACCCGCGCTGGAAGCAGTGGCTGCGGTTCGTGCGCACCGACCCGCTGAAGGCGCTGAAGATGGCGGTGGTGCGGAACTGGAGCGAGCGCACGATCATCCTGCTGGTGATGCAGAGCCTGGACAACTCGCTGATCACCCGGGTCAAGCGCGGCCTGTTCGGCTCCCGGCTCACCTCCCGGCAAGGCCACGGCGCGCCCAACCCCAGCTTCATCCCCGCCGGTGAGGAGGCCAACGAGCGGGTCGCCGAGCAGATCGGCGGCATCGCGGGCGGCACCTGGGGCGAACTGGTCGACATGCCGATGACCGCGCACTTCATCGGCGGTTGCGCCATCGGGGAGGACGCCGAGCACGGCGTCATCGACCCGTACCACCGGGCCTACGGGCACCCGACGCTGTCGATCGTGGACGGCTCCGCGATCACCGCGAACCTCGGGGTGAACCCGTCGCTGACGATCACCGCGCAGGCGGAGCGGGCGTTCTCGATGTGGCCGAACAAGGGCGAACCGGACCGGCGCGCCGCGCAGGCCGACGGCTACCACCGGATGACCCCGATCGCGCCGAAGCACCCGGCGGTCCCCGCCGAGGCGCCCGCGGCGCTGCGCCTGCCACTGGTCTGACCGGAGCCGCTGCCCGGGCGGTGGGGGCTAGCTGGGATGATGGGTCCCAGCGCACGCATTCGCCTGGAGGTTTCGACGACGTGTCCGGTAACGCCAACACCCCTGACCAGTCCCCGGCATCGGGTCCGCCGCGCGAGGGGAAGGGGCCGGTGCTCGTCGTCGACTACGGCGCCCAGTACGCGCAGCTGATCGCCCGCCGCGTCCGCGAGACGCAGATCTACTCCGAGGTCGTCCCGCACGACACGCCCGTCGAGGAGATCGTCCGCCGCGACCCGGCGGCCCTGGTGCTCTCCGGTGGCCCGTCCAGCGTGTACGCCGCGGACGCCCCGCAGGTCGACCCGGCGCTGTTCGAGGCGGGCGTGCCGGTGTTCGGCATCTGCTACGGGTTCCAGGCCATGACCGCGGCCCTCGGCGGGACGGTGGAGCACACCGGCACCCGCGAGTACGGCCGCACCGAGCTGGAGATCACCGGTGACGGCGGTGCGCTGCACGAGGAACTGCCCGGCCACCACCCGGTGTGGATGAGCCACGGCGACTCGGTCAGCAAGGCCCCCGAGGGCTTCACCGTGACCGCGGGCAGCAAGGACACCCCGGTCGCCGCCTACGAGGACCGGAACCGCCGGCTGGCGGGCGTGCAGTACCACCCGGAGGTCGCGCACTCGCCGCACGGCCAGGAGGTGCTGCGCCGGTTCCTGCACGACATCGCGGGCATCAAGCCGCAGTGGACCACCGCGTCGATCGTGGACGACACCGTCCAGGCGATCCGCGAGCAGGTCGGCGACCGGCGCGCGATCTGCGGACTGTCCGGCGGCGTGGACTCGGCGGTCGCGGGCGCACTCGTGCAGCGCGCCATCGGTGAGCAGCTGACCTGCGTTTTCGTCGACCACGGGCTGCTGCGCGCGGGCGAGCGGGCGCAGGTGGAGCGGGACTTCGTCGCCGCCACCGGCGTCAAGCTGGTGACGGTCGACGCCACCGAGCAGTTCCTGGGCGCGCTGGCCGGGGTCACCGACCCCGAGGAGAAGCGTAAGATCATCGGGCGGGAGTTCATCCGCAGCTTCGAGCAGGCGGCCCGCGACCTGGTGCAGGGCTCCGAAGGCGACGTGGACTTCCTGGTGCAGGGCACCCTGTACCCGGACGTCGTCGAATCCGGCGGCGGCAGCGGCGCGGCGAACATCAAGAGCCACCACAACGTCGGCGGGCTGCCCGACGACCTGCAGTTCGAGCTGGTCGAGCCGCTGCGCGCGCTGTTCAAGGACGAGGTGCGCCGGGTCGGCCTGGAGCTGGGCCTGCCGGAGACCATCGTGCACCGGCAGCCGTTCCCCGGGCCGGGCCTGGGCATCCGGATCATCGGCGAGGTCACCGCGGACCGCCTGGAGACGCTGCGCGCCGCCGACTCGATCGCCCGCGAAGAGCTGACCGCGGCCGGGCTGGACCGCGACATCTGGCAGTGCCCGGTGGTGCTGCTGGCCGACGTCCGCTCGGTGGGCGTGCAGGGCGACGGCCGCACCTACGGGCACCCGGTGGTGCTGCGGCCCGTCTCCAGCGAGGACGCGATGACCGCGGACTGGACCCGACTGCCGTACGACGTGCTGGAGCGGATCTCCACCCGCATCACCAACGAGGTCGCCGAGGTCAACCGGGTCACGCTGGACGTGACGTCGAAGCCGCCGGGCACCATCGAGTGGGAGTGACCGGACTCCGGAGCCACGGGCCGCGCGGAACACCGCGCGGCCCGTTCTCGTTCCCGGGCCGGGACGGCGGTGCTCTCCCGGCAGGCGAACGGGCCGTGCCGCCGGAAGGGAGCCTCGGGTGCGACCGCGTCCGGGGGTGGACGTGCGTGAACGGACCGTCCGTCCAATCGGGTTGGGCGAACGGTCCGTTCACTCGGAGGTCGGGGGCGGAGCCGCGGTGCTGCCGGGATCGGACCGGGGCGCACCGGGCCCGCCTCCACCCGGTTCACGGGCGTCGCGGGCGCGGGTCACGACGCACGTGAGCGGGAATCACTGCTCGACGCGGACCCAGTCGACGAGGTAGCGCGCATTGCCCGCCTTCACCTTGTCCACCGATTCCTGCGGGAGACCGAAATAAGGTTCGGTGACGCCGTTGACGCCGTTCGGGAACTGGCCGCCGAGTGCGAAGTTCAGAATCATGAACTGCGGGTCGTCGTAGACCCAGGTCCAGCCGTTCTGCTCCATTTCGGCCTTGGTGATCTTGTAGATCTCCTTGTCATCGACGAGGAAGGTGATTCCTTCCGGCGTCCAATCGGCCGTGAAGACGTGCCAGTCGCCCGGGTCGGAACCCTCGAATTGCTGCTGCCCGTTGATCGGGGTGTCGCCGTTGTACTCGGGACCGTGCAGCGCGACGCTGGTCCACGGCTCGCCGACGCTCTCCATGATGTCGACCTCGCCGCACTGCGGCCAGTTCACCTCGTCGATGTTGGCGCCCAGCGACCACCACGCCGGCCACAGGCCCTGGCTGGTGCCGCCCTCGGGCAGCTTCACCTTCGCCGAGTAGCGGCCGTAGGTGAACTCGAAGTTGTCCTGGGTGTTGACCCGGCCGGACTGGAAGTCGTAGGTGTTCCCGTCCGGGGCCTGGAAACCGGGAGTGCTGCGCGCGTGCAGGGCGAGTGCGCCGTTCTCGGCGCCGGTGTTCGCGTCGTCGTGATCGATGTAGATCGTCTCGGGCGAGTCCACGTAGGCCTGCTGCTCGGAGTTCACCGTGGTGAAGTTGTCCCCGGTGACCTCGACCTTCCACTTGGAGCGGTCGAGCTGGTCGCCGGAGAAGTCGTCGAAGAACACCTCCTTCTTCGGCGCGGCCGCGGGCTCGGCCGGAGCCGCCACCGCGGAGGTGGCCGAAGAGGTGACGAACGGGAACAGGCACAGCGCGGCGAGGGTCGTTCCTGCCGCCTTGAATCCGGTTCGGGGCACGAGAAGTCTCCTTCGGGGGGACGTTGAAGGATGAGAGCGCTCTCAACGGGACAGGCTGCTCACCTGAAACGTTCCGGTAAAGGCTATATCGATGCAGTCCGGAACTGATTAGGCCGATCGGCTGCTATTCGCCGCTCAACGGGACCCGGTTGCGCAATTCGAGGTACTGAATATCGCCGTTTTTGCCAGTTGCGGCGAGCGCGTGATCACGGTTCGAAGTCGGGCGAATGCGATTGGTTCGTTCCCATTATTCCTGCCCGCGGATTGCGAAGATCAATTGCGCGGGAGTCGCGCGGGCTCGCGGCGGATCGGTACCACCGGCAGCGCTTCGCGGGGCGGAATCACCGGCCGCGGTGTGGCGACCGGCCGTTGCGCCGAGACCGGCCGGAGTGCTGAGACCAGCCGGAGTGCCGAGACCGGCCGGAGTGCCGAAACCGGTCGCAACGTCCAGAGGGTCCGCAGCGCCCGAGGGAGTCGGCCGCGCCCGGCAGGGTCCGCCGCGCCAAGACCGCCCACGCGCCAAGACCGCCCACGCGCCACACGCCACCACCGCCCGCGCCACCACCGCCCGCGCCACCACCGAGGCGGCAGCGCGGGCAGCGGTCAGCGATTCAGCGGCGGCGCATCGACGCGATGAGCAGGAAGATCCCCACCACCACCGCCAGCCCGGCCAGCGACCACTCGATCCAGAAGTCCCGCGTACCGCCCAGCAGCACCGACGCCGAGATCATCAGCGCCACCGCGCCGGAAGCCAGCAGCATCGTGTCCGGCGACTGCGCACGCCTCTCGTTCTGCTCAGCCACGGAGCACCTCCACCATTCCTTCGGTCACGGACGCGTTCACGGTGAGGTGGCCGGCGCCTACCCCGTCCGCACCGGGATCCTCGATGTCGAGCCGGGCGGACCCGTCCCCGTGCTCCTGGTCGCCGAGGCAGTTCACCGAGCCGCTCTCGGCGGTGCACGACGCGGTGACGTCCAGGTCCCGCGGGAGCAGCACCCGCACCTGGCCGTCGCCGACCTCCGCGGTGGTCTCGATCCGCTCGTTCCCGCTGAGCCGCAGCTGCCGCAGGTCCAAGGTCAACGTGCCGTGCTCCAGGTAGGGGTAGTTGTCCTGCAGCCCGGCGGAGGTCGTCGCGACCACCCGCTGGTCCTGGACCGGTTCCCGCGCCTCGTCGTGCGCCGGGCCCAGCAGCAGCGCCAGCGCCCCCACCGGTAGCGCGAACGCGATGAGTGCCCGCCCGCCGTGCAGGAACGCGGCGGCCAGCATGCCCGCGCCGAGCACGCCCAGCGCAACCGCGAGCGCCTCCCCGGGACCACCACCCGCGATCAGCACCGCGCCACCGGCGAGCACGGCCAGCCCCAGCGCGAGCCAGGTGATCCAGGTCCGCTTCTGCGGTGGCTCCTCCGGCTCCGCCCCCGGGCTCGGCAGGTCCCAGGCGAACGGCGCGGCGCCCAGCGGGTCCCAGGACGGCGGTTCGGTGCGCTGCTGGGCGCCCGGGTACACCCAGGTGTTCTCCCCGGACGGGGTCGCCGTCGCGCTCATCGCCGGTTCGGGCGGTGCGGCGGTCGCGGCCGTCGCGGCCGGAGCCGAGACCTGCCGGTCCCGGTAGCCGCGGTGCAGCAGGTACAGCCCGCCGAACGCGGCCCCGAACACCAGCCAGCCGTGCGGGTAGAGCATGGACAGCGCGGTGGGAATCCCGATCAGCACCAGCAACGCCATCCCGGCCAGCCAGCGGAACCGGCTGGTGCTCGGCGCGTCCGGATCGGACGGCAGCAGCAGCCACAGCAGCAGGTACAGGGCGAGCCCCCCGCCGCCCGGGATGGTGGCGACCACGAACGCCACCCGCAGCAGCACCGGATCGATGCCGTAGCGCCGCCCGATCGCGCCGCACACCCCGCCGAGCTTGCGGTCCCGGCGCAATCGCGCGGGCCGCGTCTCCCACATCTCCCGGAGGGTGTCGCCGACGTCGTCATTCCCACTCATGCGTCCACTATCGAGCCGAGCCGTGCGGCGGGACATCGGGGACGCCCCTGAGCGCGGCCCGGAACGCCCTGGGAATTCCCCGATGCGGTTGATCACCCGCGCGTGTGACCATCGCAGGGTGAAGAACCGGTACCAGCGGAAACAGGATCGCGAGTCGCGGCGGGCGCGCGCGCAGCAGGCCGCCGCGCCCACCTGGGGCGATCGGCGGGAGGACGCCGTCCGCGCTCCGCACCCGGGGTTCGCCGCACCTGGCCAGGCCGCGCCGGGGCAGGGGACACCCGACCGGACCGCGCCGATCCGGACCGCGCCCGGCCAGGTCGAGCCGGGGCAGGCCGTGCCGGGCCGGACGGCACCGGGGCAAGCCGCACCCGGCCAGCCCGCACCCGGCCAGCCCGCACCGATCCGGACCGCGCAGCCCCCGCGGTTCTCGCCCGGCGCGGTCGAGCCGGACACGAGCCCGTTCCACCTGGACCCGGACCGGCCCACCGACCCGCACGGCCACCTGGCCCGGGACACCGCTGACGCCGCCCGCCCGCCGACGCTGTACCGGCGGCGGGGCGGCAGGCTCGTCGCCGGGATCTGCGGCGGGCTCGCCGACCACCTCGGGGTGTCGGTGCTGTGGGTCCGCGCCGCGTTCGCGTTGCTCGCCGCGTTCGGCGGGGCCGGGGTGCTCGGCTACGGGCTGCTGTGGATCTTCGTGCCGCAGAGCGGCGGGAACGAACCGCCGATGTCCGACCGGGAGCGCCAGCAGGGCCTCGGGCTGATCATCCTCGGCCTGGGGCTCGCGGTCGCCGTCGGACTGCTCGGCATCCTGCCCGGCTGGCTCACCGGCCCGTTCGGGGTCGCGATGGTGGGCGCCGCCGTGGTGTGGCGCGAGGCCGACGAGTCGCAGCGGCGGCGCTGGCGGGAAGGCGCGCGCTCCGGAGTGGCGGGCGCGGTGCTCGGCGGTGGCGGGCGGGCCGCGGTGGTGCGGATCGTGTCCGGCGCCGCGCTCGTCGTGATCGGCGCGGTGGTGTTCCTCGCCGGGTCGGCCAGCGTGAGCGACCTCCAGTTCGCGCTGCTGTCCACGGTGACCGCGCTGGTCGGCGCCGCGGTGCTCACCGTGCCCTGGTGGGTGCGGCTGATGCGGGACCTCGACGTGGAACGGGCCGGTCGGGTCCGCTCCCAGGAACGCGCCGAGATCGCCGCGCACCTGCACGATTCGGTGCTGCAGACGCTGGCGCTGATCCAGAAGCAGGCCGGTTCGGAGCGCGAGGTGCGGCGGCTCGCGCGCGGCCAGGAGCGGGAGCTGCGGACCTGGCTCTACGGCCCCGGCGGCTACGGCCGCGGCGACGACGCCGAACCGGAGAGCCCGGCCGCGGAACCGGGGCCGATGCTGTCCGCGCAGCTCACCAGGGCCTGCGGCGAGGTGGAGGACGCCTTCGCGATCACCGTGGGGCAGGTCGTCGTCGGCGACTGCGAGCTGGACGAGGCCCTCACCGCGCAGCTCGCCGCGGCCAGGGAAGCCGTGGTGAACGCCGCCAAGCACGCCGGGGTCGCCGAGGTCAGCGTGTACGCCGAGGTCGAACCCGAGCAGGTGTCGATCTTCGTGCGGGACCGCGGCACCGGCTTCGACCCCGACCGCGTGTCGGCGGACCGGCACGGGATCGCCGATTCGATCCGGGGCAGGATGGAGCGCAACGGCGGCTCGGTCCGCATCAGGACCGCGCCCGGCTCCGGCACCGAAGTGCAGATGGACATGCCGCGCAAGGCCCGCCGATGACCCGGCGGCCGGTGGAGGAGGAGAACGTGACCAGCGAAGCAGCAGACCAGCGCCCGGTGCGGGTGTTCCTGGTCGACGACCACGCGTTGTTCCGCTCCGGCGTGCGCGCCGAGCTCGCCGCCGCGCCCGACCAGGTCGAGGTCGTCGGCGAGGCGGGTTCGGTCGCCGAGGCCGCCGCGGGCATCGCGCACTACCGGCCGCAGGTGGTGCTCCTCGACGTGCACATGCCCGACGGCGGCGGTGCCGAGGTGCTGCGGCGGGTCCGCGGCGAGCAGCCGGACGTCGTGTTCCTCGCGCTGTCCGTCTCGGACGCCGCGGAGGACGTGATCGCGGTGATCCGCGGTGGGGCGCGCGGCTACGTCACCAAGACGATCTCCGGCCGGGAGCTCGCGGACGCGGTGTGCCGGGTGGCGGCCGGGGATCCGGTGTTCTCGCCGCGGCTCGCGGGGTTCGTGCTGGACGCGTTCTCGCAGGGGCCGAACTCGGCGCCGGTGGGCGACCCGGAGCTGGACCTGCTCACCCCGCGGGAGCGGGACGTGCTGCGGCTGCTCGCGCGGGGCTACGCGTACAAGGAGATCGCCGCCGAGCTGTTCATCTCGGTGAAGACGGTGGAGACGCACGTGTCGAGCGTGCTGCGCAAGACGCAGCTGTCGAACCGCTACGAGCTGTCCCGGTGGGCGAGCGACCGCAGGCTCGTCTGACCCGAGCGGCGCGGGTGAACGGCCCCGGACGAACGGGCCGTTCACCTCCGGCTCGGTGATCACTTCATCGGGTGCTCGGTGGCGAGGTCGGCGTACGGGGCGCGGGCCGGTGCCTTCCGGGCCGGACGGTTCCGGGTGAGCGCCACGCCCGCCAGCACCAGGCCGATGCCGAGCAGCACTCGCCAGCTCGGCTGCTCGCCCAGCACCAGCCATCCGAGCAGCACCGACACCACCGGCATCAGGTAGGTGACCGTCGAAGCGACCGTCGCGCCCTCATCGGCGATGAGCCGGTAGTTCAGCGCGAACCCCACGCCGGTGCCGAACACCCCGAGCACCGCCACCGCCAGCAGCGCCACCGCGTCGAACCGCACCGCGGGCAGCCCCTCCAGCGGGAGCACCAGCGCCGCCAGCCCGGCCGCCGCGACCAGCTGCAGCGCCGCCAGCACCGGCGCGGGCGCTCCCGTCCCGGTCAGCTTCCGGCCGATGTGCACGTAGCCGACGCCGTAGCTGGCCGCCGCCGCGAGGCAGGCGAACACCCCGGCCCCGGCCGACGCGCCCTGCCACGGCGCGAGGATCAGCAGCACCCCGCCGAACCCGACGGCCAGCCCGCCGAGCATCCGCGGCGAGATCCCGCTGCGCGCCCCCAGGAGGTACCCGAACAGCAGCGTCCACAGCGGGGTCGTCGCGTTCACCGCCCCCGCCAGCCCCGAGTCCACGGTCCGCTCGCCGACGCCGAGCAGCACCCACGGCAGCGCGCTCGCGAAGAACCCGGCGACGACGACGTGCGGCAGCAGCCGCCGGTCCAGCCGCACCGGCAGCCCGCGCACCGCGCAGAGCACCACCAGCACCGCCGCGCCGAGCGCGATGCGGGTGAACGCCACCTGCGCCGGGGACATCGCGGTCAGCGCCACCTTGATCAGCAGGAAGCTCGCGCCCCACAGCAGCGCGAGCACGCCGAGCCGCAGGTGGCTCGTCCGGTGGTTCATCGTGTCTCCCTCGGTCGCGGGGCGGTTCCGGGAACCACGATCCGAGAGCCGACGTGTAAGGACAAGCGAAATAATCTGAAGTGAAGTTTCAGATTTGCTGTACTGTCGGGCCATGTTGGACGCCCGCCGCATGCAGGTCCTCCGCGCCGTCGTCAGCGGCGGCTCGATCAGCAGCGCCGCCACGAACCTCGGCTACACGCCCTCCGCGATCAGCCAGCAGATCGCCACCCTCGAACGGGAGGCGGGCACCGCGCTGCTGGAGAAGGTCGGCCGCGGCGTGCGGCCCACCGCCGCCGGGCGGCTGCTCGCCGAACGCGCCGCCGACCTCGCCGGGCTGCTCGCCGACACCGACGCGGAACTCGACGACCTGCGCGCCGGCCGCACCGGACGGCTGCGGCTGCGCTACTTCACCTCGGCCGGGGTCGGGCTCGTCCCGCCCGTCGTGGCGAAGTTCCGCGCCGAGCACCCCGACGTGCGGCTCGACCTGAAGATGATCGACGACGGCATCCTCGGCGACGTCGCCACCGGTGCCGCCGACCTCGCCGTGATCGTCGTCGGCCGGGAACCGCCGCAGGCGCGCGGCGTCCGGATCGAGCACCTCGTCGACGAGCCGTACCGCGTGCTGCTGCCGCAGGGGCATCCGCTGTGCCAGGAGGAGGAGATCGACCTCGCCCGGCTCGCGGGCGAACCGTGGGTGCTGGAGGCGCTGGGCGACGGGCCGTGCGCCGAATCGCTGCGGGACGCCTTCGACTCGGCCGGGTTCACGCCGCGGCTGGAGCTGGAGACCGGCGGGGACTACGCGGCGCAGGGGTTCGTCGCGGCCGGGCTCGGCATCGGGCTGCAACCGCGGCTCGCGCTCGGCGTGCTGCACCCCGGCGTCGTGGTCCGGCCGGTGCGGCGGCCCGAACCGGTGCGGCGCATCCACATCGCGGTGCGGGAGACGATCGCCGACCAGCCGGCCACCCGGTCGCTGCTCGCGGCGCTGCGCGACACCGCGCGGGCGTGATCGGGCGCGTGCGTGATCGGGCGCGAGCCGGGCGGCGGACGGTCCGGTGGCGGGACCGCCGGGCTCAGACCCGGGAATCGCTGTTGATCAGTGCTTCGCCGTCGCGGGCCACCATGCCCAGCAGGTGGCGTTCCTTGCTGGTCTTGCCGTCCTTCTCGAACTCCAGGATCACCAGCACCTTCGCGCCGATGACCTTCGGGCCCGAGGTGATCTTGACGTCGTCGACGGACTTCCAGAACGACTCGTAGCTGTCCTTGCCCGCCGCCTGCATGTCCGGGCCCAGCAGCGACCAGGACTTGTCGAGGTCGTCGGGGACGGACGAGAAGTAGGTCTTCACCGCGTTCTCGATCTCATCCTTGGACGGCTGCTCGTCCTTCTTCTCGCTGGAGGTCGTCGTGGGCGTGCTGCTCGTCGTGGTCGGCGCGGCCGAGGACGTCGGCGCGGACGTCGTCGGCGGTGCGGTCGTCGTCGACACGGGATCCGCGGGCGCCATCGGCTCGGAAGCGGGCGGCGGCTCCGACTGCGGGGAACGCTGGTTCCCGGCGCCGAACGCGCTCGCCGTCAGCACCCCGACCAGCACCGCCACCAGCAGCGCCGCCGCCCACAGCAGCACCGCCTTGCGCGAGGTGCCGCTCCCGGAGGGCTCGGACACCGCGGTCTGCCCGACCTGGGTCGGCGGGTTGCCCGCGCCCGCGGGCACCGCCGCGCCCACCCGGGTCGGCTGCGCCTGCTGCGGCCTGCCCTGCGGGGCGGCCGCCGGGCGCTGCCAGCCCCCGGCCGGCGTGGAACCGCCGGGCAGCGGACGTCCCTCCGCCACCGCCAGCAGCATGCTCCGGGTCTGCGCCATCGTCGGCCGGTCCACCGGGTCCGGCTGCAGCAGCTGCATCAGCGCCGGGGCCAGCGGGCCCGCCTGCCGCGGCGGCTCCACCTGACCGCGCGCCACCCGGTGCAGCAGGCTGATCGCGTTCTCGTCGGTGCCGAACGGGGGCTCGCCCTCCACCGCCGCGTACAGCGTCGCGCCCAGCGAGAACACGTCCGAGGCGGGAGCCGGGTCGCGGCCCAGCGCCACCTCCGGCGACAGGTACGCCGGGGTCCCCGCGAGGATGCCGCTCTTGGTCACCGCCACGTCGCCGATGGCGCGGGAGATGCCGAAGTCGGTGATCTTGGCGATGCCGTTGTCGCCGAGCAGGATGTTCCCCGGCTTCAAGTCGCGGTGCACGATGCCCGCCATGTGCGCCGCCGCCAGCGCGCCCGCGACCTGCGAGCCGATCCGGGCCACCGACTGCGGCGGCAGCACGCCCTGCTCGCTGAGCACCGTCGCCAGGCTCTGCGACGGCAGGTACTCCATCACGAGCACCGGCTGGCCCTCGTCCTCGGCCACGTCGAACACCACGATGGCGTTCTGGTGCTGCAGCCGGGCGGCGATGCGGCCTTCGCGCATCGAGCGCTGCCGCGCCTCCTCGGTCTCCTCATCGGTGTAACCGGGCTGGAGCAGCAGCTGCTTGACCGCGACGGTGCGGTGCAGCCGCTCGTCGACCGCGCGCCACACGATGCCCATGGCGCCGCTGCCGATCCGCTTCTCCAACCGGTAACGGCCCGTGATCAAACGGCCCTCGGCGCTCACAGGTCTCTCCTGATGCTGGGGTGCTGGCGGCTAGGACGGTACTGACCGGGCCCCCGAGACCGGCTCGTGCTCATCGGCCCCACGTTACTGGTGGGCGACTGGGGGAACGCACCAGGTCGGGGTGAACGGATCGCCCCTGGCGAAAGCACCGGGCCGGGGCCACGCATCGCGAGATGCCTGTCCCCGGCCCGGAAAACGACCACCTGGTGCTCAGCCCGGAAGCTGGAACGCGGAGGCACCGGATTGCGGTGAGGTGGCCTCCGACTGCGTCGGCTGATCCGCGGAGGACTCGCCGCCGTCGTCGTCGCCGTCGTCACCGGAGGTCTCGGTCGGCTGGGACTGCTCCGTCGAGGTCGGCTGCTGCGTCGTCGTCGGCTGGGAGGTCTGCTCCGTGGACGTCGGCGTGCTCGACGTCTCCTCGTAGGTCTGCTCCTCCGAGGAACCGGAGCTCTCCGACGACTGGGTCGTCGGCGGCGGCAGCGGCGGCGGTGCCTGCAGCGAGGGGTTCGAGTCGTTGCCGGTCGGTTCCGGCGTGTTGCTGTTCAGGAACGCCGAGGTCACCAGCACCGCGACCACGGCGGCCGCGACCAGCGCGATCCCGGACAGCACCAGCGGGCGCCTGCTGCGCCGCGGCCGGTCGTCGAACGACGTCTCCGCACGCGAATCCGGGCCCAGGTACGAGGTCCGCGGGTTCGAGTCGTACTGGCCGTACTGGTCGTCGTCGTAGTAGGCGGTCCCACCGTGGTGGTCCTGCCCGACGACGCTGGTCGGAGCCAGGTCGGGCCTGCTGTCCGGGCCGATCGCGGGCGGGATCGGCGCGGCCATCGTGGGCACCGAGTTCGCCGAACCGCCCTCGGCGACCGCCAGCAGCATCTCCCGGACCTGCGCCATGTCCGGCCGGTCCTCGACGCGCACCTGCATCATCGCCATCAGCGGCTGGGCCATCGCGCCCGCCTGCTGCGGCGGTTCGATGCGGCCCGCGGCCACCGAGTGCAGCAGCGCCAGCGTGTTCTCGTTCAGCCCGAACGGCGGCCTGCCCTCGATCGCCGCGTACAGCGTCGCGCCCAGCGAGAACACGTCGGAGGCACCACTCGGCTCCCGGCCCATGGCGACGTCCGGCGACAGGTAGGCGGGCGTGCCCGCGAGCATCCCCGTCTTCGTCACCTGCACGTCGCCCTGGGCGCGCGAGATGCCGAAGTCGGTGATCTTCACCGTGCCGTTGTCGCCGAGCAGGATGTTGCCCGGCTTGATGTCGCGGTGCACCACCCCGGCCGCGTGCGCGGCGCCGAGCGCGGCCGCGGCCTGCGCACCGATCCGGGCCACCTCGCGCGGTGGCAGCGGTCCGTGGTCGGACATCATCGCCGCCAGGCTGGTGGAAGGCAGGTATTCCATGACCAGCACCGGCTGGCCTTCGTCCTCGGCTACGTCGTAGACCGAGATCGCGTGCTGGTGCTGCAGGCGCGCCGCGATGCGGCCTTCCCGCATTGCCCGCTGCCGCGCTTCCTCGGCCTCACCCGGGTCCAGTCCGGGCTGCAACAACAACTGCTTGACCGCGACAGTGCGGTGCAGGCGTTCATCCACACACTCCCACACCACGCCCATCGCGCCACTGCCGATGCGTCGCTGCACTCGGTAGCGTCCGGCGACCAGGCGACCTTCGTCGCTCACCGACGTCTCCCCGTACTGCTATCGATGCCCGCTCGAGCGCGGTCCCGAACCGGACGGATCCGGATCGGCACCGTCCCGTCGGGCATCGGGCGGTTTAGCGGACCGGTTCGGCCCTCCGACAACTACACGTTCGTTCAGCGCGGCCCGGTTCGGCCGGTGGCCGCACATCCGGCCGCGGTACGGCAGCCTAGCCGACGCCTTCTCGGCGCAGACCCGAAGTCGTGAGATCGGTGTGCCCGATTCCACGCGCGTCCGGCGAAGTGCCGTCGTCCTCCTGATCGCTCCCGAGGCCCGAAGTGTTTCCGCAGTCCACACGTGGCGTGCTCGGTCCGTCGGCGGAGCGTGTCCGCGCCGGTCCCGGTGCGGACCGCAGGTGTCCGGTTCGTACCGGGATGACCTCGGCGGTGATCGGGGAGGAGGCGGGCACCGCGGCGTCGTTGCCGCATTGTTGTGATTCGCGCCCCACGGTACGCGTCGCGCGCACCGTGCGGGGTCAGCGGGGGAAGTGCTGGAACGACCGCAGCTGCACCTCGACCCGGCCGTCCGCGCCGAGGTGCAGCAGGTGCCGCAGCAGCGAGTGCGAGCCGTCCGGGTGCTTGACCTCCACGAGCGCCCGCACCAGCTGCGGGGACTCGGCGCGCAGCAGCAGCGGCCGCACCGCGACCGCCTCGCGCCACGCGCCGTCCGGCCCGCCGCGGTCCGTCGCGGGCAGGCCGGGGGCGAGGCGGGGCATGGCGAGCGCGGGGGAGCGGTCGAGGTGGTCGTAGAACTCGCGGGCCGTCGTCACCGCGTCGACGTCCGCGGCCGGTTCCGGGGCGAGCACCTGCCGCGGGTGCTGCGGGGACTGCACGGATTCCACGGCGGGCTCGGCGGGTTCCGGGTCGCCGCCGAGCAGGTCGTCGCCCGTGGCCGGGGACACCCCGGTGAGCGTGGCGGTGGCGACGGCCGCGCCGACCAGCAGCGCGGTGCACAGCGTGCCCACCGCGGCCCGCACGCCCGGCGAGTCCGGGGTGCCGCTCGCCGGTGCCGCGGTGTCGAGCAGTGCGTTGACGAGCTCTTCGGTCTGCGCCGATTCCTCCGCGCTCAGCCGCAGCGGTTCCGGGGCGAACCAGAGCGGCTTCGGCTTGCGCAGCACCAGTTCGGCGACCGCCGCCCGGCGGGAGGACGCGGGCGGTTCGGTGGCGGGTGCGGCGAGGAACGGTGGCAGCGGCCGGGTGTCGGTGTCGTCGATCCGGCCGATCGGGCGGGTGATCGCACCGCCGCCGTCGCGGCCGCACCGGCGGCAGCACCGGCTCGCGGTGGCGGTCAGGTGTTCGTGGTCGGAGGCGCGGCGGGGGAGCGGCGGGAGCGGTGCCTGCTCGCGACCCTCGGCGCGGGTCCCACCGGTGTCTTGCGGGCTGTCGCGGAGCAGGGGTATTCGGTGCCGCATCTCGATTCGCCGAGCCTCCTTCGTCTCGAACCGGCCGGGTACGTGGCCGGGTCGGGGGTCGCACGGTCGCTGCGATTGCACTCGTACTCCTCACCGAACGTGTTCGGGGGGTTCGGGGCGTGACTTCACCTGAAAGAGAAGCGCTGGCCGGAGCGGGCGATCTCTAACAGCCCATCCGGTCACCGTCGGTCACCTCGTGTCGGGCGTCAGGCCGCGTCGTCGGCGTACACCCGCGGGTTCGCGCCGGGCGTGAAGCGCAACCGCCGCTGCTGCTCCCGCACCGAGCCGTCGGCGCCGGTGATGCGCAGGGTCGTGACGGTGCTCGCCGAGGTGGCCGACACGGACAGCACCTCCACCGCGGCCGCGTCCCGGTACCGCTCGGCGAACGCGTCGAAACCCGCCGCCCGCAGCCGCCCGGTCGTCCCGGCGTAGGCCCCGGCGAGGTCGTGGGAGCTGATCGCGCCGAAGTAGTCCGCCGAGCGGGCCGCCACCAGCTGCGGATCGGCGAAGGACAGCAGCTCGTCCCGGTAGGTGACCGGCGCGGGTGGCCGCGGCGGTGCCTGCGGTGCGGCCTCCGGTGCCTCGTCCACCGGAGCGGGGTAGTCACCCGCGCCCGGAACCGGCCCGGGAGCGCCGTGCTCCGGAGCCGGGGCGGGCGGGAGGTCCGCCGCGCCGGGGGCCTCCGGCTGCGCCGGGCCGGGCGGCGGCGCGATCCCCGGACCCGGTACCCGGTCGGCGAGCGCGTCCGGGCGCTGGGTGTGCGGGTGCCGGGCGTGCGGTTCGGGGGCGGGCGCCGGGAACTGCGTGGCCCGCGGCATCCGCGGCAGCTGCAGGGCGTCGATCGAGGTGGTCGGGCTGACCAGCGTGGTCGCGATCAGCAGCAGTCCGCTGAGCACGGCACCGGCGGACAGCACCGCGAACCAGGCCGCGCGGCGCGAGGAACGCGGTGGCGTGACGGAGGCGGGCACCATGCCGAGGTCGAACTTGTGCAGGCCGCCGACCGGGGTGGTGTCGCTCAGCGGATCGGTACCCGGCGCGGCGGCGGGCGCTGGGGCGGCGGCCACGGTGGCTGCCGCCCTGGTGGTGGCAGCCCCGGTGGCGGCGCCGGTCGCTCCGGTGGCGGCCTCGGTGGTGGTGCTCGCGACGGTGCTCGCCACCGCGGGCAGCGGGCCGGTGTCCGCGAACGGGTCGTGCACGCCGGTGTCGGCGGCGCACGCGCTGATCGCGCGGATCCGGTGCGGGCCCGCGCCCGGCGCGGGCTGTTCGATGAGGCCGCTCCAGCTGACGCCGGTGCTCGTGGCGCGGCCGAAGTTCGTCGGCCACGCGCCGTAGGAACCGGGAGCCGGGCCGACGGCCGCACCGCCCGGCCAGGGCGGAGCGGGGAGGTCGTCGTGCTCGGTCGTGGTCGCCGAGGGGGACACCGCCGAAGGGGTCATGGTCGGCGAGGCTAGGCAGCGCCGCGCGCCCCTCGCGTCACACGAGTCGGTGATAACACTGACTACCGCCCGAAAGAGGGACGGCGCGCGGCGATTTTTGACTTGCGATCACAGCCCGGAGTAGTTCCCGCTCAGGCAGCCACTCGGGTCGGTGAGGATCAGTAGTCGTTGTTGCGGAACTTCGTCTGGGTGGTCTGGAGCGCCTTGAGCGCGCCGACACCCCCGCCCGCACCGAGCAGCATGGCGAACACGTCGGCCCCGCCGGACCCGCCGAGCGCGATGAGCAGCGCGACCACCGTGACCGCCAGCGTCGCCCCCGCGACCGGCAGCCGCTTCCGCGCGAAGTCGGCCACCGGCTGACCGCCCGGCCGCTTCTTCGCCGCCGAGGTCAGCATTCCGAGGTAGGCCCCGTGCCCGGCGGCGGCGGCGACCGCCACGAGCGTGACGAGCAATGCGACGATCCCGATGAGTGCACCCATGCCTCCAGTCTGCCCTGTCGCGGACCGGTCCGGTATGGGTGGTTTCCCCGAGGCCCGTCCGGGCAAGTTCGGCGCTGAGCTGGGCCTGCGCCGCCGCCCGCGGAAGCGGTTGTGCCGATCCACTGGATTGAGATCGGCATCACGCATAGGTTCTCAGGCTATGAACGATCGCCCCGCCGAACTCCCGGACCAGTACTCCCTCGCCGGCAAGCGGGCGGTCGTGACCGGCGCGGCCAGCGGCATCGGTTCCGCCACCGCCCGCAGGCTGGCCGCGAGCGGGGCGACCGTGATCGTCGTGGATCGCGCGGCGGAAGCGGTGGAGCGGATCGCGGCGGAGATCGACGCCGAGGCGCGCATCGTCGACCTGGAGGACCCGGACGCGGCGGCCGGGCTGGGCGAGCACGCCGACATCGTGGTCAACAACGCCGGCCTGCAGCACGTGGCGCCGGTGCACCAGTTCCCGCCGGAGATGTTCGCGAAGCTGGTGACGGTGATGCTGGAGTCGCCGTTCCGGTTGATCCGCGCCGCCCTGCCCGGCATGTACGAGCGGGGCTGGGGCCGGATCGTGAACATCTCCTCGGTGCACGGCCTGCGCGCGTCCCCGTTCAAGAGCGCCTACGTGGCGGCCAAGCACGGCCTGGAAGGGCTGTCGAAGACGGTCGCGGTGGAGGCCGCGGGCTACGGCGTCACCTCGAACTGCGTCTGCCCGGGCTTCGTGCGGACCCCGCTGGTGGAGCGGCAGGTCGCCGAGCAGGCGGAGCTGCACCGGGTGCCGGAGGAGCAGGTCGTGGAGGACGTGCTGCTGGCGCGCACCCCGGTGAAGCGGCTGGTGGAACCGGACGAGGTGGCCGACCTGGTGCACTGGTTGTGCGGCCCGAGCACGGCGTCGATCACCGGCTCGTCGTTCCCGATGGACGGCGGCTGGACGGCGCACTGACCGCCCGGCCGTCCGCGCCGGGTGCACGGCCCGCCGCCGGGCCGTGCACCTCGGATGATCAGTGCACCTCGGGCGATCAGCGGCCCAGGCGGCCGCGGCCGAGGCGGAGCAGGATCATCGCCAGCTCGCGGCCTTCCGGCCCCAGCTCCCGGTAGCGCGCCAGGACGTCCATCTCGCGGTTGTAGACGATGCGCGGTCCGCCGTCAGCCATCCGCGCCTCGCCCACCTGCCGGGAGACGTCGGCGCGGCGCTTGATCAGCCGCAGGATCTCGGCGTCCAGGTAGTCGATCTCCTCGCGGAAGTTCGCGATGGCCTCGGTGGCGGGACGCGCCGGGGTATCCGGTGCGTCGTTCGGCTCGGGCTGGTGCTGCTCACCGTCCACAGCGGCGTTCATGACTCGTCCTCCGAATCGGCCCCACCCCGGACCGGACATGTGAAACGCCCCGAGTCCGAGGACCCCGGGGCGTCGTAGTGGTGTGCGCGCTCACACGGCTACGGGCGTCGGAATCCCGGTCCGCCCGTAGTAAAAGTTCGCGCAAGCGAGGCGCGTCCGCGTCAGCACGCCGCCAGTCTGCCACAACCCGAGCTCCGGTGGCCATCCACCGGGACGACGTTCCCGATCGCTGGGACCGCCGTCGGCGGCCGGGCTGTCGGGGGCGGCCGGTAACGTGGAGCGACGATGAGCACCCTCTTCGATCTCCCGCACGACGGTTCCTCCGAGTCCGGTTCCGGCCCGGCGGGGCACGAACCGGACGCGCTGCTCGCGGGCCTGAACTCGCAGCAGCGCGACGCCGTGGCGCACACCGGTTCCCCGCTGCTGATCGTCGCGGGCGCCGGGTCCGGCAAGACCAGGGTGCTCACCAGCCGCATCGCGCACCTGCTGGCGCAGGGCGTGCACCCCGGCCAGATCATGGCGATCACGTTCACGAACAAGGCCGCCGCGGAGATGAAGGAGCGCGTCGCCGACCTGGTGGGCCGCCGGTCGAACGCGATGTGGGTGTCCACGTTCCACTCGATGTGCGTGCGGGTGCTGCGCCGCGAGGCGAAGGCGCTGGGGCTGTCGTCGAACTTCTCCATCTACGACTCCGACGACTCCAAGCGGCTCATCACGATGATCGGCCGCGAGCTGGAGCTGGACTCGAAGCGGTACCCGGCGAAGACGCTGTCGATCCACGTGTCCAACCTGAAGAACGAGCTGGTCACGCCGGAGGAGGCCGCCGAGCGCGCGGGCAACGACCTGGAGCGCAAGGTCGCGCAGGTCTACGCCGCCTACCAGCGCAGGCTGGCCGATTCGCAGGCCGTGGACTTCGACGACCTGATCATGCGCACGGTCGACCTGCTGCGCGGCCACCCGGACATCGCCGAGCACTACCGCCGCCGCTTCCGGCACGTGATGGTCGACGAGTACCAGGACACCAACCACGCCCAGTACGCCCTGGTGCGCGAGCTGGTCGGCACCGAGGACACCGAGCTGGGCACCCCGCCCGCCGAGCTGTGCGTGGTCGGGGACGCCGACCAGTCGATCTACGCGTTCCGCGGCGCGACGATCCGCAACATCGAGGAGTTCGAGCGGGACTACCCGCAGGCGCGCACGATCCTGCTGGAGCAGAACTACCGCTCGACGCAGACGATCCTCACCGCCGCGAACTCGGTGATCCGCCGCAACCCCAACCGCCGGGACAAGCGGCTGTGGAGCGATGCGGGGGACGGGGCCCCGATCGTCGGCTACGTCGCGGACAACGAGCACGACGAGGCCGCGTTCGTCGCGGGCGAGATCGACCGGCTCGTCGACGACGGCGAGGTCACGTTCAACGACATCGCGGTGTTCTACCGGACGAACAACCAGTCGCGGGTGTTCGAAGAGGTCTTCATCCGGCTCGGCCTGCCGTACCGCGTGGTCGGCGGCGTGCGGTTCTACGAGCGCCGCGAGGTCCGGGACGCCCTCGCCTACCTGCGCGTGCTGGACAACCCGGACGACACGGTGAGCCTGCGCCGCATCCTCAACGTGCCCAAGCGGGGCATCGGGGACCGGGCGGAGGCCGTCGTCGCCGCGCACGCCGACCAGGAGCGCACCTCCTTCGCCACCGCGCTGCGGGCGGCCGCGGCGGGCCGGGTGCCGGCGCTGGCGACCCGCGCGCAGAAGCAGATCGCCGGGTTCGTGGCGCTGCTCGACGAGCTGGGCGAGGTCGCCGCCGAAGCCGACGTGGCCGAGGTGCTCGACGCGGTGCTGGAGCGCACCGGCTACCGCGGCGAGCTGGAGGCCAGCGACGACCCGCAGGACGCGACGCGGGTGGAGAACCTCGTCGAGCTCGTCACCGTCGCCCGCGAGTTCATCGAAGCCCGCGCGCCGCAGGCGGGCGAGGTCGCCACCGAGGGCACTGACCCGTCCGCGGAGGCCGTCGTCGCTCCCGCCGAACCGGCCGCGGAGGACCCCGAAGAGCAGGACCTCGGCCTGCCCGCCGACGACTCGCTCGCCGCGTTCCTGGAGCGGGTGTCCCTGGTCGCCGACGCCGACTCGCTGCCCGAGTCCGGCGACGGCGTGGTCACCCTGATGACGCTGCACACCGCGAAGGGCCTCGAGTTCCCGGTGGTGTTCTCCACCGGCTGGGAGGACGGGATCTTCCCGCACATGCGGGCGTTGAGCGATCCCGCGGAACTCGCCGAGGAGCGCAGGCTCGCCTACGTCGGCATCACCCGCGCCCGGCAGCGGCTGTACCTGTCGCGGGCGCTGATGCGCTCGGCGTGGGGCCAGCCGATGGCGAACCCCGCGTCCCGGTTCCTCACCGAGATCCCGGACGAGCTGATGGAGTGGCGGCGCATCGAACCGGAGCGCGCCGCACCGCAGGTGCGCAGCACCTGGGGCGGTCGCGGCGGCTTCGACCGGGGCGGTTCGGACTCGGCGCAGGCCTCGGTGGCCTCGCGGGGCCTGCGCAGCACCGGGGCGCCCGGCTGGAAGGACACCGTCGCCATCAAGCTCGACGCCGGGGACCGGGTCACGCACGACAAGTACGGCCTCGGCACGGTGCTGGCGACCGAGGGGGAGGGGCCGCGGGCCACCGCGACCATCGACTTCGGCAGCTCGGGCACGGTCCGGCTCATGCTCATCGGCAGCGTCCCGATCACCAAGCTCTGAGTCCTCTCCCGCGAGGCCGGCCCTCAGCCGAAGTGCATGGTGAGGATGAGGGCCAGCCTGCGCAGCGCGGGGATCCCGCCCATGCCGCGCAGCAGCGCCCGGTAGGCGGGGTGCACGCGTTCCAGCCCGGGGACGTCGAAGAAGGTGCGCTCCTCGTCGAGGACCAGTCCCGGCACGGCCCGCTCCAGCTCGGCGCCGCCGCGCACGCCCCAGGTCAGCCGGGCCCCGGCCGCGCGAACCGCGCCGTTGAGCAGGTGCGCCCAGCGCGTCGCGAGCGGGCTCTGCACGTCGCAGATCAGGTGCCCGGCGGGGAAGTGCTCGGTGATCCGGCGCAGCAGCGCGGTCCCGTCCGCTTCGGTGAGGTACATCAGCAGTCCTTCGGCGACGACCAGCACCGGCCGGTCGCCGGGAATGCCGTCCAGCAGGTCGGGCGCGGTGACCGAGGCGCCGAGGACGTGGTGGTGCGGCCGTGCCGGGTAGATCCGCTCCCGCAGGTCGATGACCTCGGGGAGGTCGATGTCGTACCACTCGACGCTCGGCGGCGGGTCGAGCCGCCGGCCGCGGCTGTCCAGCCCGCACCCGAGGTGCAGCACGACCACGTCCGGGTTCGCCGCGAGCCGCACCGCGGTGAGGTCGTCGAACAGCCGCCCGCGCAGCGCCACGGACAGCGCGTCGTTCCCGCGCAGCCCGGTGGCGGCGAAGTCGTGGTCGATGCGCCGCACGGCCTCCTCGGCGTACGGGTCGTGCAGCACCGGGTTCGCGGTGCGGCTGTGCAGCGCGCGCCCGTAGAGGGTGGCGAGCATGGTCGCCGGTGCTCCGGTGAGGTCGGCTCGTTCGCGGTCCATCGGTTGCTCCCCAGGTGAGTGCGGTCCTGCGGAGCTGAAGCTACGCTCTTTTCACAACTTCGTGAAATAAAGGAAGCGTATAAAATCATGCGGGTGGAGCACGGGGAGCCGGACGCGGCGGGCAGGTTCGTGGAGCGCTTCGCGCTGGACCTGGCGGCCGCCGGGATGCCGCGGATGGCGGCGCGGGTGTTCGCCGGGCTGCTCATCGCCCCCGACGCGCGCCGCACGGCCGCGGAGATCGCCGAGCGGCTGCGGATCAGCCCGGCCGCGGTGTCCGGCGCGGTCCGCCACCTGGTGCAGGCGGGCATGGTCGTCCGGGAGCGCGAACCGGGGCTGCGCCGCGATCACTACCGGGTCCGGGACGACCTCTGGTACGAGACGATCATGCAGCGGGACGGGATGCTCGAAGCCTGGGTGCGCACCCTCGCGGTCGGCGTGGATGCGGTGGGCGCGGACACCGAGGCGGGCCTGCGCCTGGACGAGACGCGCCGCTTCTTCGACTTCCTCCGCGCCGAGATGCCCGAGCTGATGCGGCGGTGGCGGGAGCAGCGGTGAACCGCCGATGACCTGCCGGACGGCCGGAGCGGACGGCTCGCCGGACCGTCACCGGCCGGGCGGGTCGTCCGCTCGCGGAACCGGGTGGATCAGGTGACGTCGACGCCGCGCTCGCTCAGCCACGGCAGCGGGTTGATCTTCTTGCCGCTGGAGTTCCACACCTCGAAGTGCAGGTGGGTACCGGTGGAGAAGCCGCGGTTGCCCATGGTGGCGATCTGGTCGCCCGCCTTCACCTTCTCGCCTTCGCTGGCGGTGATGGTGTTGACGTGGCCGTAGACGGTGATCGTGCCGTCCTCGTGCTGCACGCGCACCCACAGGCCGAAACCGCTCGCCGGGCCCGCGTCGATGACCACGCCGTCGGCGGCGGAGACGATCGGGGTGCCCTTGCTGTTGGCGATGTCGATGCCGTAGTGCGTGGTGCCCCAGCGGCCGCCGAAACCGGAGGTGAAGGTGCCCTCGGCCGGAGCGACGATCTTCGGTCGCTTGGCCTCCTCCTCGGCGGCGATGCGGGCGGCCTCTTCCTCCGCGCGCTGCTCGGAGATGCGCTCGCTCTTGGCCAGCTTCTGGACTTCGGAGTCCGCGCTGCTGACCTTGGCGACCGGCAGCATCTCCGGGGCCGGGGCGGAACCGCCCATGCCGCTGGAGGAGTCGTCGGCGGCGGAGCTGAACGAGGCGGCCGCGTCCTGACCGGAGGCGAGCGGGGTGATGCCGTCCTGGTCGGGGGCCGGGTCGCCGCTGGCCATCGACTGGCCGGCGGCGGCGAACGCGCCTGCTGCGACGGCTGCGACGACGAGCCGACCGCGGATGACCGAAGGCGGGGTGGACATCCGCCGCTGGCGCTGTTGCGGAAGATCGTGCGGGGACGACTCCTCGGCGATCGGGGCGCCGCCGGGGGAGCGGTGTCGAGACAAGGCCTGCCCTTCCGTCTCGGGGAGTCCGTCACTGGCTCCCGGACGGGGTTCCGGGGCGCCGGTCGGGGTAACCGGCGTTCGTGATCGGACCGTGACAACGGACCGGGGGACAGTAACCAGGCTCATCCCCTAGGGGCAAATCCCGATCAGTGCTTGTTTCACTACACGGAGTGACCGACTCGAGGCGTGCTGACGCGGCCGCGTGCCGTGCGGCTGCGCGGTGGGCGGTGTTACCGAGTGGCACTGCCTGGCGGTTCGTGATCGAGGAAGACGGTCCCGTTCGGACTAGAGGAACGGGGTGGTTCCGCTTCGGGCAGTGATGCGCCACGCCTGCGAGTGATGCAAGTCACATAAAAATGCTCGCAATGCACTCAACCCCGATGACCCGTCCGGGGCCTCAAGTCGGACAACCCGCCCGGCGCTCCCGCTATTCCCGGCCCTCCCGAAGCGCCCCCGCAGCGGCCACGGTCCCGGCGCAACCGCCGCCCGAGCCGACATCCCCGACACCGTGCGTAGCCGCCGCAGATCCCCGGCGGGCCTCGGGGCGATCAGTTGCTAGCGTCGGCGCGGTGAGTGCCCGGCCCGATCTCCCGTTCGAATCCCCGGAGACGCAGATGAGCCGCCCGACGGCGCCCGAACCCACCGGTCCGCCGACCGGTCTCACCGCAGCGATCGCGCTGTCCGCGCTCGGCGCGCTGCTCGCCGCGTTCGCCCCGCTGCTCGGCCTGGTCGCGCCGGACATGCCGACCGGGTTCACCTCCTGGCCGTGGCTGCTGGTGCCCGCGCTGATCCCGGCGGTGCTCGCCGCGGTGTTCCGCGGGAGCAGGCCCGCGCTGGCCGCCGCCGTGCTGCTCGGACCCGCGGTGCTCGCGCCCGGCCGCCTGGTGCAGGACGCGCAGCTCGTCGTCGACGCCGGGCTCGCGGCCCGGCCCGAGCTGCTGCTGCCCGACACGCTCGACCCGCTCGGCCCGGCGCTCGGCACCTGGTTGCTGCTGGCCGGGCACCTGCTCGCCCTCGCCGCCGGGGTGCTCGCGCTGATCGCGGGCCGCGGGCTGTTCGACCACGCCGACGGCTCCTCCGATGCGTTCGGCTCGTTCGGCGAGGACGCCTTCGCGGGCAGCTCCGTCGCCGAGGCCGCCGCCGACGGCGCCCCCGGGCGCGGGCGCGCCGGCGCGCGCAGGCAGGGGCTGCTCGCGCTCGTGCTGTGCGCGACCGCCATCGCCGCGGTCGGGCTGCTGATGGGGCCGTTCACCTCCGAGGACCCGTACCTGCTGGCCAAGCCCGCCGTGGAAGCGCCGGTCCCGGTCGCGCTCGGCAGCCTGCTGCTGGCGATCGCCGTGCCCGCGGCCGCCGCGTTCATGTCCGGTTCCGCCGACCGCGACCTGGTGCGCGGCGGGCTGCTCGGGCTCGCCGCCGGGCTGGCCGCCGTCGCGGTGCCGCCGCTGGTCGCGGTGGCGCTGCTGCCCCGGCTGCAGTTCGGCTGGGGACCGGCGCTCGAACTGGGCGCCGCGCTCGTGCTGGTCGGGCTGGCCGTCGAGGGCGGTCGCGACCCGGCCCGCGGCTCCGGCGACGTGCGGCTGCCCGCGCTGACCCGGCTGCTGCGGACCGCGGGCGCGCTCGCGGTGCTCGCCGGCGCGCTGGCCATCACCGGCGCGCTCACCCCGCACCTGGAGATGCCCAGCTGGGTCGACGACCCGTCGCTGTACCCGGCGCGGCTGCTGTGGCCCGGTGGCGTCCTGCTGGTGCTGCTCGGCGCGGCGCTGCTGGTGCCCTCGATCGCCGCCGCCGTGCGCCCCGCGCTGGCCGTGGCCTGGACGGCGGTGCCGCTGGCCGGAGCCGCCGCGCTCGACACCGTGCTCACCGCCACCCAGGTCGCGGGCGCGAACGCGGCCCCGGGCGCGTGGATCTCCGGCGGAGCCATGGCGTGCGCGCTGCTCGCCGCGATCACCGCCGCGCTGGCGGGCGGCGTGGAACGCGAAGAGGTCGACCTGGCCGAACCGGACTGGCACCCGGAGCGCGGCGCCGACGACCTCGCCGAGCGGAGCTGGCGGCCTGCGGTCGCGGTGCCCGCCGCGGTCGCCGCGCTGCTCGGGCTCGCCGCGGTGCTGCTGCCGGTGCTCGCCGCGCCCGACTACACCGCGCCCGGGGTGTTCACCCGGTTCAGCACGTCCTCCTGGGGGCTGATCGGTGCCGGGGTCGCGGTGCTGGTCGCCGCGGTGCTCGCCGTCCGCAGCAGGCCCCCGCGCGCCGCCGCGCTGCTCGTCGGCGCCGCGCTGGTGATGGCCGTGCGCGCGCTGGAGTTCCCGCTCACCGCGGGCCGTGCCGAGGGTGCCGTGCCGGGGCCCGGGCTCTGGTGCGCGATCGCCGCCGCCGTCGTGCTGCTGGTCGCCGCGGCGCTCGCCGCCCGCTCGCCGGAGCGCTGACGCCGGAGCCGCTGACGCCGGAGCGCTGCTCGTCGGAGTGCTGACTCCGGAAGGCTGCTCGTCGGAGTTCTGGTCGCCGCGTTGACGTCGGAGCGCCGCTCGCGGTCCGCTCGCCGGAGTGCTGATCGCCGCGACAGCTGACGCCGGAGCGCTGACGCCGCAACGCGGGCGCGAAATCCGGCGGTGCGCAAAAACGGGCGAAATTGCGCGCCGGGTCCCCTTGACGCGCGCCGAACCGGTGTTCCGTTCGTCACTCCGCGGCCCGGTCCAGCGGTTTTCCAGCACCGAAATCCCCGGTCTGGATGCATCCACCTGCGGCGATCGGGCGAACGGGGTGAGCCAGTTCACCGGGTGCGGCGCACCGGTCGTCCTCGCAGGTCGCTATGGTCGCCCAGTCCGACACCGACGTCGCAGGAGAGTCGAGTGGACCTGTACGAGTACCAGGCGAAGGAACTCTTCGCTTCCCACGGAGTGCCGACGCTGCCCGGTTCCGTGGCCACCAATCCCGAAGAGGCCAAGGCAGCCGCCGACGAACTCGGCGGGCCCGTGGTGGTCAAGGCCCAGGTGAAGACCGGGGGCCGCGGCAAGGCCGGTGGCGTGAAGCTGGCCGAGACGCCGGACGAGGCCCAGACCAAGGCCGAGGCGATCCTCGGCTTGGACATCAAGGGCCACGTGACGCGTCGTGTGCTGATCACGACCGCCTCCGACATCGCCGACGAGTACTACTTCTCCTTCCTGCTCGACCGCGCCAACAGGAACTTCCTGGCGATGGCCTCGGTCGAGGGCGGGATGGAGATCGAGGAAGTCGCCGCGACCAAGCCCGAGGCGCTGGCGCGCATCGCGATCGACCCGATCCAGGGCGTGGACGCCGCCAAGGCCCGCGAGATCGTCGAGGCCGCGAAGTTCCCGGCCGAGGTGGCCGACCAGGTCGTCGACGTGATCGTCAAGCTGTGGGAGACCTTCGTTTCGGAGGACGCCACGCTCGTCGAGATCAACCCGCTGGTCAAGGACCCGCAGGGCAAGATCATCGCGCTGGACGGCAAGGTCACGCTGGACGAGAACGCCGCGTTCCGGCAGCCGCAGCAGGCCGAGCTGGTCGACGCCGAGGCGGAGGACCCGCTGGAGGCGAAGGCCAAGGCCAAGGGCCTCAACTACGTCAAGCTCGACGGCGAGGTCGGCATCATCGGCAACGGCGCCGGCCTGGTCATGTCCACGCTGGACGTGGTGGCGTACGCGGGCGAGGCGCACTCGAACGTCAAGCCCGCCAACTTCCTGGACATCGGCGGCGGCGCGTCCGCCGAGGTCATGGCGGCCGGGCTGGACGTCATCCTCGGGGACAACGACGTGAAGTCGGTGTTCGTCAACGTCTTCGGCGGGATCACCGCCTGCGACGCCGTCGCCAACGGCATCGTGCAGGCGCTGAAGATCCTGGGCGACGACGCGACCAAGCCGCTGGTCGTCCGGCTCGACGGCAACAACGTCGAGGAAGGCCGGCGCATCCTGGCCGAGGCGAACCACCCGCTGGTCACCCTGGTCGACACGATGGACGGCGCGGCCGACAAGGCCGCCGAACTTGCTGCTGCGGGGGCGTGACCCATGGCCATCTTCCTCAACGAGAACAGCAAGGTCATCGTCCAGGGCATCACCGGGTCCGAGGGCACCAAGCACACCGCGCGGATGCTGAAGTCGGGCACGAACATCGTCGGTGGCGTCAACGCCCGCAAGGCCGGGCAGACCGTCGAGATCGAGGGCAAGGAGCTCACGGTCTACGGCACCGTCGCCGAGGCGATGAAGGAGACCGGCGCCGACGTGTCGGTGCTGTTCGTGCCGCCGAAGTTCGCCAAGGACGCGGTCATCGAGGCCATCGACGCCGAGATCCCGCTCGCCGTGGTGATCACCGAGGGCATCCCGGTGCACGACTCCGCCTACTTCTGGGCGCACGCGAACGCCACCGGCAACAAGACCCGCATCGTCGGGCCGAACTGCCCCGGCGTGATCTCGCCCGGCAAGTCCAACGCGGGCATCATCCCGGCGGACATCACCGGCCCCGGCAAGATCGGCCTGGTGTCGAAGTCGGGCACGCTGACGTACCAGATGATGTACGAGCTGCGCGACATCGGTTTCTCCACCGCCGTCGGCATCGGCGGTGACCCGATCATCGGCACCACGCACATCGACGCGCTCCAGGCGTTCCAGGACGACCCGGAGACCGAGGCGATCGTGATGATCGGCGAGATCGGTGGCGACGCCGAAGAGCGGGCCGCCGACTACATCAAGGCCAACATCACCAAGCCGGTGGTCGGCTACGTCGCGGGCTTCACCGCGCCGGAGGGCAAGACCATGGGCCACGCGGGTGCCATCGTGTCCGGTTCCTCGGGCACCGCGGCCGCGAAGAAGGAGGCCCTGGAGGCCGCCGGCGTCAAGGTCGGCAAGACCCCCAGCGAGACCGCGAACCTGATGCGCGAGATCGTCAAGGGCTGAGCTCCACCCTTCCCACGACCGGGGCCGGGCACCGAACGAGGTGCCCGGCCCCGGTCGTTCGCGCTGCGCTCGTCCGCTGCGGTGAACTTCTCCACACCTGCCAACCGGACGGGGTTCCGGGCGCGCGGCGGGTCGGGCCGGGGGCGGGCGCGGCGCGGCCGGGTGGCCGGTGACCGGTGCGGACGGCTTCGGACGGGGCGTGCGCGGGGGAGGAATGGGCGATCCGTACCCGTTCGGTGGCCGAATCACAGTCCGATACCGTTTCGGGTGTCACTCTTCCGGGAGGACACTTGTGTTCTCCTGACCCTCGGCGAGGAGGAGTCCTCTCAACCATGTCCACGCCCTACGGTGCACCGCCGCCCCACCAGCAGGCACCTCCGCACGCAGGGCCTCCTCGTGCGGAGCCGCCGCAGCCGGCGAACGCCGGTGGCACCGACCTCAAGTCCGTCCTGCCGCTCGTGGCCGCGGGAGCCGGGTTCATCGCCTACGTGCTCGGATTCTTCGACCAGGCCGCGGCCGGGCTGATCGGCGGCACGGCCGGGCTCGCCATCGTCGGGACCGCGGTGCTGATGGGGCTGCGCGTGCTGCCGAAGGCGCCGAACGTGCTGCCCGCGGCCGTCCCGCTCGCCGTCTACGGCGCGCTCGCCGTGCTGCAGGCCGTCATCGCCGGACTCGCCGGGGGCATCGCGATCGTCCAGCTCGTGCTGGCCCTCGTGCAGGCCGCCGTGGTCGTCGTGCTGCTGCTCGCCGAGTCCGAGGTCGTCGCGCTGCCCGGCGGCGGCGCCAAGGGCCCCGATCCGCGCGGCCGCCAGCAGGGCCCCGGCACCGGGCCGTTCCCGCCGCTCGGCCAGCCAGGGCCCGGCGGACCCGGCGCGCAGGGTCCGGGTACCCAGGGGCCGGGCGGTCCGGGACCGGGTGCGCCCGGTCCCGGTGGGCAGGGTCCGGGGCCGCAGGGTCCCGGTGGCCAGCCGCAGCAGCCGTGGGGACCGCCGCCCGGCCAGCCCGGTTTCGGCGGGCCGCAGGGCGGACCCGGCCAGCCGCAGCAGGGCCAGCCCGGCCAGCCGCAGCAGGGCCAGCCCGGCCAGCCGCATCCTGGCCAGGCCCAGCCGGGCCAGCCCGGCCAACCCCAGGGCGGGTACCCCGGCCAGGGCGGTCCCGGCCAGCCCGGCCCCGGCTACGGCCAGGGCGCGCCCGGCGGTTACGGGCAGGGCCCCGGCGGCGGCTACGGCGGCCCCGGTGCCTCCGGCGGTTACGCCCAGCAGCAGGGCCCGGACAGCCCCGCGGGCGGCTACGGCCAGCAGGGCCAGGACAGCCCCGCGGGCGGCTCGCCCGCAGGTGACCCCGGCCCGGCCTCCGCGCCGCAGCAGCAGGTCAACGACGGCCCGGAAGGCACCAGGCAGATGCCCTACCCCGGCCAGAACTGACGCAAGTCCCCCGAAGGGCGCCGACCGCATCCCGCGGCGGCGCCCTTCGCGCGTTCTCCGCCTTCTCCTGTCCGCGGCGAAGCCGCTGAGCAGCGACCACGCACGCAGCAGGACCACGCCCCACGCCGAGTCTTTTCGCCTTTCCTGTCAGCGGCGAAGCCGCTGAGCGCCGTCCACGCACGCAACCGGCACCGCCGCGGGTTCTCAGCGGCTTCCTCGCGAGGACGAGGACAGCGTTTTCTCATGTGGCGGAGCCACCTGTGAAAACGATCCCGCAGCGAGGAAGCCGCTGAGGTTCCGCCACCCGCCCCACCTCGCAGAACGAGCCCGGAGACAACCGGAGAGACGAACTCTGCGTGATCGTCGTCGCTCGATGGGCGGACGCTTGGGCGCGTCATGGGGTGAGAGCGGCTGTGCCGGTGCGAGATTCGGCCGCATGCCGCTGATCGAATCGCCGTCCGATCCGGATCTGGTGCCCGAGGACGATGCCGAGTACCGCGACCCGATCGGCGCGGTCCGGCTCGGTCTGGTCGCGGTGGCCACGGTGCTCGCCGGTTATCTGCTGTCCGCGACGCTGCTGGCGCTCGCCACCGGCACCGCGAGCGGGCCGGAGGTCGGCGCCACCGCGCTGTTCGCGGCCGCCGTACCGGGCTGGCTGGTGGCGCACCAGGTCCCGCTGGTGGTCCTCGGCGCCCCGCTGTCGGTGCTGCCGTTCCTGCCCACCGCGGTGCTGGGGTTGCTCATCGCCGCGATCACGGCGGTGTTCCTGCGCCGCACCGGTGCCGACACCGCGCGCGACGCGGTGCGGGTGATCGGCGCGGTCGCCACCGCGCACGCGGCCCTCGGCGCGGTGCTGGCCGCGCTGCTCAGCGGGTCCGTCGAGGCCTCGGTGCCGAGCGCGTTCCTGCGCTGCGGGCTGGTGGCCGCCGCGGGGGCGGCGGCCGGGGCGTGCCGCACGGATGAGTTCGCGGCGGCGGTGCGGTGGCGGGCCGGGCCGACGGTCAGCGCGGGCCTGCGCGGTGCGCTGCTGGGGTGGGCGTGCCTGCTCGTCGCGGGTGCGGTGGTGGCGGTGGTGGCGCTGTGCCTGTCGGCGGGACGTGCCGGGGAGGTGCTGGGACGAGCCGGTTCGGCGGGTGACGCGTTCGGGTTGCTGCTGCTGTCGCTGCTGTACCTGCCGAACGCGGCGCTCGCCGGGTGGTCCTTCGCGGCCGGGCCGGGGATCAGCGTCGGCGGGCTGACCGCGCGGTTCTACGAGACCGCGCCGGGAGCGGTCCCGGACGTCCCGCTGCTGGCGGCGCTGCCGACCGGAGCCGCGGCCTGGTGGTGGCCGGTGGCGCTGGTGCTGCCGCTGGCGGTGGGCGCGGTGGTCGGGCTGCGCTGCGGACGCGACCTGGACCAGCCGCGGCGTCCCGCGGCGGTCGCGGTGGCGGCGCTGGTCGGGGCGCTCGGCGTCCTGCTGGTCGCGGCGATGGCCGGGGGCAGTGCGGGCGGCGGGCGGTTCGATCCGATCTCGCTGCACTCGCCGGTGCTCGCGCTCGTCACGTTCGGCTGGGTGCTGGTGCCCGCGCTGCTCGCGGTGTGGCTGTTCCCGGCGGCTCGGTACGAGCCGGAGTTCGATGCCGGGGGCGAGCTGGACGGCGACGGCGGGCTCGCCGGCGACGGGCTCGACGGCGAGGAGCTGGACGGCGAGAACGCGCTGGACGAGACCGGTTTCGACGAGGACGGCGACTTCGACCAGGACACCGACTTCGACCGGGACACCGACTTCGACCGGGAGGCCGCGGACCCCGACGAGCTCGACGACCCCGACGGGCTCGACGACCCGGACGACCTCGACGATCCCGACGACCCGGCCGCCGACCCCGCGGCCACCGCGGACCGCGAATTCGACCTCGACGAGGAGGAGTGGGCCGACCTCGTCCGCCGGGCCCAGGAGGTCGAGGACCCGGACCAGGCCCGCTCCTGGTCCGGCGAGATCCACGGCGACACCGACGTCCCCGACCCCCGCCCCCGCGGCGAGGCGCACCGGCCCGCCGACGACGACGCCGACGGGCCCGGTTCCCGCTGACCGCGCTCGGTGAGGGCTGGGCCACTCGCCCGGGACCTGGCCGAGTACCGCGGCGGGCCGCCGCCTACGCTGCTCGGTGAGATCGTGACCAGGCACTGTCAGGAGTCAGAGCTGAGCACCCCCGCATCGAACGCGGCCTCCGCAGCACGACCGGACCCTGCCCCCGGCACCCCCGAACCGGACCCGTCCGCGCAGCCGCCGACGCGGTTCCGCCCCGGCGATCCGGCCCGCGTGGTCGTGCTGGTCTCCGGTTCCGGAACCCTGCTGCAGGCCCTCCTCGACGCCACCGCGCGCCCCGACTACCCGGTGCGCGTCGTGGCGGTCGGCGCCGACCGGCCCGGCATCGAAGGCCTCGCCCGCGCCGAGCGCGCCGGCATCCCGACCTTCGTGCGCCGCGTCGCCGACCACGCCACCAGGCAGGACTGGGACGAGGCGCTGACCGGAGCGTGCGCCGAGCACGAACCGGACCTCGTGGTGTCCGCGGGCTTCATGAAGCTCGCCGGGGAGCGCTTCCTCGCCCGCTACGGCGGCCGCTACCTGAACAGCCACCCGGCGCTGCTGCCCGCGTTCCCCGGCATGCACGGGGTGCGCGACGCCCTTGAACACGGGGTGCGGGTCACCGGCTGCACGCTGTTCGTGGTCGACGCGGGCGTGGACACCGGCCCGATCCTGGCGCAGGAAGCGGTGCCGGTGCTGCCCGACGACGACGAGGCGAGCCTGCACGAACGCATCAAGGCGGTCGAGCGACGGCTGCTCGTGGAGACCGTGGAACAGCTCGCGCGGCACGGCTGGACCGTGCAGGGACGGAAGGTGGAAATCCCGTGACCCAGAACTCGCAGGAACGGCGGCCGGTGCGCCGGGCGCTGATCGGCGTGTCCGACAAGTCCGGCCTGCTGGACCTGGCCACCGGGCTGCACGCGGCAGGCGTCGAGATCGTCTCGACCGGTGGTACGGCGCGCACCCTCGCCGATGCCGGAGTGCCGGTCACGCCCGTCGAAGAGCTCACCGGCTTCCCGGAGGCCCTCGACGGCCGGGTCAAGACGCTGCACCCGCGGGTGCACGCGGGCCTGCTCGCGGACCTGCGCCGCCCGGAGCACGCCGACCAGCTCGCCGAACTGGACATCCCGGCGTTCGACCTGCTGGTGGTCAACCTGTACCCGTTCGTGCGCACCGTCGCCTCCGGCGCGGCGCCCGACGAGGTCATCGAGCAGATCGACATCGGCGGCCCCGCCATGGTGCGCGCCTCGGCGAAGAACCACGCCAACGTGGCCGTCGTCGTCGACCCCGGCAAGTACGAGTGGCTGCTGGAGCAGGTGCGCGCCGGTGGCTTCACGCTGCCCGAGCGCGTCGAGCTGGCCGCGGAGGCGTTCCGGCACACCGCGTCCTACGACGTGGCCGTCGCGGGCTGGATGAGCCGGGTGCCCACCGGGGACGACGCCGCGTTCCCCGGCTGGCTCGGCGAGACCTGGGAGCGGCGGTCCGCGCTGCGCTACGGCGAGAACCCGCACCAGGCCGCCGCGCTGTACGTCTCCGGCGGGGAGGCCACCGGTCTGGCCGCCGCCGCGCAGCTGCACGGCAAGGAGATGTCGTACAACAACTACGTGGACGCCGACGCCGCGTGGCGCGCCGCCCACGACCACGACCGGCCCTGCGTGGCGATCATCAAGCACGCCAACCCCTGCGGCATCGCCGTCGCCGAGGACATCGCCGACGCGCACCGCAAGGCCCACGAGTGCGACCCGGTGAGCGCCTTCGGCGGCGTCATCGCGGCGAACCGCGAGGTCACCGTGCCGATGGCCGAGCAGATCGCGGAGGTGTTCACCGAGGTCGTGGTGGCCCCCGGTTACGCCGACGGCGCGGTCGACGTGCTGGCCCGGAAGAAGAACGTCCGGGTGCTCACCGCGCAGCCGCCGCGCTCCGGCCGGGTCGAGATGCGGGCCATCTCCGGCGGGACCCTCGTGCAGCAGTCCGACGCGATCGACGCCGACGGGGACGACCCGGCGAACTGGACGCTCGCCGTGGGCGACGCGGCGGACGAGGCCACGCTCGCGGACCTGCGGTTCGCCTGGCGCGCCTGCCGCGCGGTGAAGTCGAATGCGATCCTGCTCGCCGACGACGGCGCCACGGTCGGCGTCGGCATGGGCCAGGTCAACCGGGTGGACTCGGCGCGGCTCGCGGTGGCGCGGGCCGGGGAGCGGGTCTCCGGTTCGGTGGTCGCCTCCGACGCGTTCTTCCCGTTCGGCGACGGGCCGCAGGTGCTCGTCGACGCCGGGGTGCGGGCGATCGTGCAGCCGGGCGGTTCGGTGCGGGACGAGGAGACGGTCGAGGTGTGCCGGGCGGCGGGGATTCCGCTGTACCTGACGGGCACGCGGCACTTCGCCCACTGAGCTGTTCCGCGCCCGGCCTGGTCGGCCGGGCGGTGCTTCCGCGGAGGGGCGGTGCGGGTCTTCGGACCTGCGCCGCCCCTCTTCGCGTGCGCGCCGGGTTGTCGGTGGGGCGGGGCAGGATGGGGGTGTGCGGCGGGTTTTCGGGGCGGGGACGCGTCCACCTGCTGTTATCGAACTTGTGTTCGCTCTTTGGTGTCAACGCCTTGACGGCGGACTCCTGGCCAGGGTTTACTTGAGTCAGTCGAACAAGGGTTCGACCTCCGGTCGGGGTCGGGAACGGCCTGCGGTGCGGCTCAGGGGCGGGGTGCCCGGGGCCACCGGTGACCGGAGGACTCCGGGCGTCGCGGGGGCGTGCGGACGAGAGTGATCGGGACGGTGATGTCGAGGACGGGACGCAACAGCAACGGCGGCGGTCCGCAGTGGAACGGGGACCGCCGGAAGTACTGAACTACCGGAAAGAACTCCGGAGCGATCGCCGTCGGGGGGCGGTCGTTCCACGAGGTGGTGCCGTTCGGGTGCAGACGGCACGACCTCACCGCTGTCTCCCCACAGCGGACGTGGGTGCCCGAGACGGGGTCGGGCATCCCTGCGAACGAGGTGGGGAGACGGCGGATGTCCGCGAGCACGTCCTTGGTGGCGTTGGACGGGGTGACCACGGCTCACGGGGTGTCCGTGGCTTCCCCGGCCGCCGAGGCGGGCGGCGATCCCGTTGCGGGACGGGTGCTGCCTGCGCGGGCGGAATTCGCCGCCGTGCTGCCATGGCCGGGCCTGCGCCGTGGCAGCACGGTGGCGGTGCACGAATCGACCTCCCTGCTGTTCGCCCTGCTGTCCGCGGCGACGGCGGCGGGCTCCTGGGCGGCGGTCGTCGGGCTCCCCGGACTCGGGTTGGCCGCGGCGTCCGAGGCGGGCGTGGAACTGTCCCGGCTGGCCCTGGTCCCGCATCCGGGGGACGACCCGGTCGCCGTGATCGCCGCCCTGCTGGACGGGGTGGACCTGGTCGTGGTCGGCCGCCCGGGGCTGGTGACCGAGACCGACGCCCGCCGGTTGTCCACCAGGGCTCGGCACCGCGGTGCGGTGCTGCTGCCGTTCGGCGCCTGGCCGGGCGCCGAGGTGCGGCTGCGGTGCGGGCAGGCGCGGTGGCGCGGCGTGGGACAGGGCCACGGTCACCTGCGGGAACGCGAAGTCACGGTGCGCGCGGGCGGACGCGGGGCGGCGTCCCGGCCGCGCTCGTGCCGGATGCTGCTGCCGGGGCGCGGCGGGCCCTCAGCACCGCTGAAGACGACGACCCCGCTGGAACCCGCCGCACCACTCGAACCGACGGCACCACTCGAACCGACGGCACCACTCGAACCGACGGCACCGCTCGAACCGACGGCACCGCTGGAACCGACGGCACCGCTGCAACCCGTCGCACCACTGGAACCCGTGGCTTCGACGGAAGCCTCGACGTCGCTGGAACCTGCTCCGGCAGGGGAACCCGTGGCGGGGCCGGAATCGGCCGCGTCGGTGGGGTCGGCTGCGCCGTGGGACTCGGCTGCATCGTGGGGACCTGCTGCGTCGCTGGGAACCGTGTCGCCGCTGGAACCGGTGGCGTCGCTGGACCTCGTTCCGTCGCCGGATTCCGGTGCAACGCCGGAACTCGCAACGCCGGAACCGGCAGCGCCGGAATCCGCAACGCCGGAACCAGCAGCGGCGGACCTCACGGGGGAGCGGCGGGCGCTGCGGCCGGTGCGGAGCGGCGACCATGCCTGCTGACCGCACCCGCCCCAGCTCGCCCGAGCCGGACGCGGCTCCGGACGCGGGGCACGGCTCCGCGGTGCGGCGGTTCCTGGTGTGGTGTCCGGACTGGCCGGTGGTGGCGGCCTCCCGCGCCGACGACCTCGACCCGCTGGCACCCGCTGCCGTGTTCAGCGCGAACCGGGTGCTGGCCTGCTCGGCGACCGCCCGGGACGCCGGGGTCCGGCGCGGGATGCGGCGCCGGGAAGCGCAGGGCCGGTGCCCGGAGCTCGTGGTGTCCGAGCACGACCCGGCGCGGGACGCGCGGTTGTTCGAGCCGGTGGTGGCCGCGATCGAACAGCTCACCCCCGGCGTGGAGGTGGTGCGCCCGGGACTGGTCGCGGTGCCGGCCCGCGGCCCCGCCCGCTACTTCGGTTCGGAGGAGGCCGCCGCGGAACGGCTCGTCGACCAGGTCGCCGCGCAGGCCGGGGTGGAATGCCAGGTGGGCGCGGCCGACGGCCTGTTCGCCGGGGTGCTCGCGGCCCGGCGCGGCGTGCTGGTGCCACCGGGTGGGAGCGGGGAATTCCTCGCTCCGCTCGGCATCGGCGAGATCGACCAGCCCGCGCAGCGGCTCACCGCGAACCGCGCGGAACTGGTGGACCTGTTGCGGCGCCTGGGAATCCGCACGCTCGGCGAGTTCGCCGCGCTGACTCCCGGCGACCTCACCACCCGCTTCGGCTCCGACGCGCTGCTGGCGCAGCGCTCCGCCCGCGGCGCCGAGGAACGCCCGCCGGACCGGCGCCGCCCGGCACCGGAACTGACGGTCACCGAGCAGCTGGACCCGCCGGTCGACCGGGTGGACGCCGCGGCGTTCGCGGCGCGAGCGCTGGCCGAACGGCTGCACCGGCTGCTCGCGGACCGCGGCGTCGCCTGCACGCGGCTCGGCATCGCCGCGCGGACCGAGCACGGCGAAGAACTGCACCGGGTGTGGCGGTGCGCGGAACCGCTGACCCCGGCCGACACCGTGGACCGGGTGCGCTGGCAGCTCGACGGCTGGCTCAGCGCCCGAGCACGGGAACCGCGCCCCACCTCGGGGGTGGCGGTGCTGGCGCTGTCCCCGGAGGAGGTCGTGGGCGCGGGCGGCCTCCAGCTGGACCTGGTGCACTCGGCGACCGGCGCCGCCGACGCCCGCGCGGGACGCGCGTTCGTGCGCGTGCAAGGGCTGCTCGGGCCGGACCGGGTGCTGGTGGGCGTGCCCTCCGGCGGCCGCGACGCGCGGGACCGCGTGACCCTGGTGCCGTGGGGCGCGGAACGCCACCCGCGGCTGGAACCGGACCGGCCGTGGCCGGGGCGGGTACCGGCGCCGTCCCCGTCGGTGCTGCCCGAACGGCCGTGGCCGGCGACGGTGCTCGACGCGTCCGGCGAACCGGTGCGGCTCACCGCCAGGGCGGAGCTGACCGCACCGCCGCGGCGGGTGCTGGTGCACGGCCGCGGCCGGGAGGTCGTCGGCTGGGCCGGGCCGTGGCCGCTGCGGGAACGCTGGTGGGACCAGGGCTCCGGGCCTGCGGGAGGTTCCGGACCCGCCGGGAGCACCGGCCCCGCGGGAGAGACCTCGCCGCTGCTCGCGCGCCTGCAGGTGGTCCTCGCTCCGGAGACCGGACCGGACGAGCCCCGAACCGACCTGCGCGACCGGCGAAGCCGGCGCGACCACCGAAACCACCGAGACCGGCCCGACCGCCAAGACCCACCCGACCGGCGAAGCCGGCGCGACCGCCGAAACCAGCGCGACCACCAAAACCGGACCGACTGCCAAGATCGGCCCGACCGGCAGGACCGGCAGGACCGGCAGGACCGGCACGACCGGCACGACCGGCACGACCGACACGACCGGCACGACCGACACGACCGGCACGACCGGCACGACCGACAAGATCGGCCCGACCGGCAGGACCGGCAGGACCGGCAGAGCCGGCCCGACGGCCAAGACCACGACGACCCGGGCGAGGTGGCGTTGCTGCTGGTGCACGAGAACGCCGCCTGGTGGGTGCAGGGGGTGTACCGGTGAACTGGTTCAACCCGCCGCAGACCTGGTCGGAGCTGGAAAAAGCGTTGTCCGGCAACGGGAACCTGCCGCGCGACGAGCGGTATCCCGGCGACGGCGGCGACAGCCCCGCCTGGACCCGGACCCGCGCGCCCTACCGGGGCGGGGGCGCGCCCGCGCCCGCCGACGTCCCCTACGCGGAGCTGCACGCGCACTCGCACTTCAGCTTTCTGGACGGCGCGGGCCACCCGGAGGAGCTGGTCGCCGAAGCGGCCCGCCTCGGCCTGGAAGCGGTGGCGCTGACCGACCACGACGGCATGTACGGGGTGGTGCGCTTCGCGGAGGCCGCCGCCGAGCACGGCGTGCGCACCCTCTTCGGCGCCGAACTGGGCCTGGGCGGCGACGGTGGCCGGGCCTCCGCCCGCACCGGCGAGCCGGACCCGCCGGACCGGCACCTGCTGGTGCTGGCCCGCGGCCCGGAGGGCTACCGCAGGTTGTGCCGGGCGATCACCACCGCGCAGCTGCGCGGCGGGGAGAAGGGCCGCCCGCACTACGACCTGGCGGAGCTGGCGGCGGAGGCCGACGGGCACTGGCTGGTGCTGACCGGCTGCCGCAAGGGCGCGGTGCGCGCGGCGTGGACCGAGGGCGGGACGTCTGCGGCCGCCGCGGAACTGGACCGGCTGGTGGCGCTGTTCGGCGCGGAGAACGTGGCCGTGGAGCTCACCGACCACGGGCTGCCGGAGGACTCGGTGCGCAACGACGACTTGTACGAGCTGGCGCGCAGCCGCGGACTGCGGGCCGTGGCGTCCACGGCGGCGCACCTGCCCGCACCGGACCGGGAGCGGATCGCCGCGGTGCTGGCGGCGATCCGGGCCCGCAGCAGCCTGGACGAGCTGGACGGCTGGCTGCCGCCGTCGGCGGGCGCGCACCTGCGGTCCGGCGCCGAGATGGCGCGCCGGTTCGCCCGCTACCCGGGGGTGGTGGCCGCGGCCGCCGAGCTGGGCCGGGAGTGCGCGTTCGACCTGCGCCTGGTGGCGCCGCGGCTGCCGCCGTTCGACGTGCCACCGGGCCGCACCGAGGCGCAGCACCTGCGGGAGCTGACGATGCGGGGCGCGCTGGACCGCTACGGCCCGCCGGAGCGGAACCCGGCCGCGTACCGGCAGCTGGAGCACGAGCTGGCGGTGATCGAACGGCTCGGCTTCCCCGGCTACTTCCTGGTGGTGCACGACATCGTGCGGTTCTGCCGGGAGCAGGACATCTTGTGCCAGGGCCGGGGTTCGGCGGCGAACTCGGCGGTGTGCTTCGCGCTGCGGATCACGAACGCGGACCCGGTGCGCTACGAGCTGCTGTTCGAGCGGTTCCTCGCCCCGGAACGGGACGGGCCGCCGGACATCGACCTGGACATCGAGTCGGACCGCCGCGAAGAGGTCATCCAGTACGTGTACGGCCTGCACGGCCGCACGCACGCCGCGCAGGTGGCGAACGTGATCTCGTACCGCCCGAAGTCGGCGGTGCGGGACGTGGCGCGGGCGCTCGGCCACTCGCCGGGGCAGCAGGACGCGTGGAGCAAGCGGGTGGAGTCCTGGCACGAGATCCCCGCCGACGAGGAGATCCCGGCGCAGGTGCGGGAACTGGCGGACGAGCTGCTCGGCTTCCCCCGCCACCTGGGCATCCACTCCGGCGGCATGGTGCTGTGCGACCGGCCGGTGAGCGAGGTGTGCCCGGTGGAGTGGGCGCGGATGCCGGGTCGCACGGTGCTGCAGTGGGACAAGGACGACTGCGCCGCCGCGGGGCTGGTGAAGTTCGACCTGCTGGGGCTGGGCATGCTCTCGGCGCTGCACTACGCGATCGACCTGGTCGCCGAGCACCACGGCCGCCGGGTGGACCTGGGCGAGCTGGACCTGGCCGACGACGCGGTGTACGAGATGCTGCGCCGCGCCGACGCGATCGGCGTGTTCCAGGTGGAGAGCCGCGCGCAGCTGGCGACGCTGCCGCGGTTGAAGCCGCGCGAGTTCTACGACCTGGTGGTGGAGGTGGCGCTGATCCGCCCCGGCCCCATCCAGGGCGGCTCGGTGCACCCGTACATCCGCCGCCGCAACGGGCTGGAGGAGTGGGACTACGAGCACCCGCTGATGGCGGGGGCGCTGGCGAAGACGCTGGGCGTCCCGCTGTTCCAGGAGCAGCTGATGCAGCTGGCGGTGGACGTCGCGGGCTTCTCGCCCGCGGAGGCCGACGAGCTGCGCCGGGCGATGGGCGCGAAGCGCTCGGGGGAGCGGATGCGGCGGCTGCGGGACCGGCTGTTCGCGGGCATGGCGGCGAACGGCATCGGCGAGGAGCTGGCGGAGCGGGTGTACGCGCGGCTGCTGGCGTTCGCGAACTACGGGTTCCCGGAGAGCCACGCGTTGAGCTTCGCGCTGCTGGTGTTCGCCAGCGCCTGGTTCAAGCGCTACTACCCGGCGGCGTTCTGCGCGGCGCTGCTGAAGGCGCAGCCGATGGGCTTCTACTCGCCCCAGTCGCTGGCCGCGGACGCGCGCAGGCACGGGGTGCGGGTGCTCGGCCCGGACGTCAACGCGAGCCGGGTGCGGGCGGACCTGGAGCCGGACGAGCGCTCGGACGGCGGGCAGGCGGTGCGGCTGGGCGTGGCATCGGTGCGCACCGTCGGCGAGGGCGCCGCGGAGCGGCTGGTGGCGGAGCGGGCCGAGCACGGCCCGTTCGCGGACCTGCCGGACGTGGCGCGGCGGGTGGGCCTGTCCGCGCCGCAGATGGAGGCGTTGGCGACGGCGGGCGCGTTCGGCTGCTTCGGCCTGTCCCGCCGGGAGGCGCTGTGGAACGCGGCCGCCGCGGCGGCGGACCGGCCGGATCGGTTGCCGGGCACCACGGTGTCGGCGGCGGCGCCGCCGGTGCTGCCGGGGATGGACGGGGTGGAGCTGGCCGCGGCGGACGTGTGGGCGACGGGCGTGTCGCCGGACAGCTTCCCGGTGCAGTTCGTGCGGTCCCGGCTGGACGGCTGGGGCGCGGTTCCGGCGGCCGGGTTGTCCGAGGTGGCGCACGGGGAGCGGGTGCTGGTGGGCGGCGCGGTGACGCACCGGCAGCGTCCGGCGACGGCGGGCGGCATCACGTTCCTGAACCTGGAGGACGAGACGGGGATGGTCAACGTGGTGTGCTCGCCGGGCCTGTGGGCGCGCTACCGGTCGGTGGCGCGGGGCAGCGCGGCGCTGCTGGTGCGCGGCACGGTGGAGCGCTCCGAGGGGGTGGTGAACCTGCGGGCGGACCGCTTGCAGCGACTCGACATGCGGGTCCCATCGACATCCCGCGACTTCTGCTGACTCGTCTGGTGCCTCGCTTCTGCTGCGCAGCACTGGGGTGGCGGAACCTCAGCGGGATTCTCGCTGCGGGATCGTTTTCACCGGTGGCTCCGCCACAGGCGAAAACGCTGTCCTCGCGAGAATCCCGCTGAGAACCCGCGGGTGGTCCTGCTGCGTGCGTGGTCTCCGCTCAGCGGCTTCGCCGCTGACAAGACGGCGGGCGGGTTGGGCGGCTTCGGCGTGACGTGGTTCGGCCCGGCGGCCGGTCTGTTCGAGCGGACGCCGGGCCGGGCTTTGGGGTGGGTGGTCAGGACTCCGCGAGCTGGGCCTGCCACATCCAGTGGGACTTCTCCAGTTCCTGCGCGATGGCGATCAGCAGGTCCTGGCTCACCAGATCCGTCTTGTCGGTCTCGTCGATCCGGCCGCGCAGCCTGCGGATCACCACGGCGAGCGCGTCGACGATGGCGGTGATGACCTCCTTGTCGCTGCGCCAGCCGGATTCGAACCGCGGCACCCCGGACGCCTCGGCCACCGTCGCGGCCCGGCCGTCCGGCGAGATGCCCAGCGCGGCCGCGCGTTCGGCGACGTCGTCGGCGAAGCCGCGCGCCACCGAGACCAGCTCGTCCAGCTGGAGGTGCACGTCCCGGAAGAACCGGCCGACGACGTTCCAGTGGGCCTGCTTCGCCACGAGGTGCAGGTCGATCATGTCCAGCAAGGTCCCCTGCAAGGCCTTGCCGGTGATGTCCTGTTCGGAGTCGCCGAGCGGGCTGGAGATCGGGGACTTGGTGGCGGTCATCGCGTACCTCCTCGCACCGGGTGCGCAGTCGGTTCGGGTATGTCCCCCGACGGCTACCCGGCGGGACCGCCCGGTAATCACGCCCGGCGCTGCTCGGCGAACCCCACCAGCTGGGTGCCGATGGTGCGCAGCGTGCCCCCCAGCTTCGGGTCCGAGCAGGAGCCGTCCGGTTCGAACCGGGCCTCCGAGGAGTTGACCGCGGCGCCGAGCGGCGTCGGCCAGCCGCGCAGCGAGTGCACCACCGAGCGCAGCGCCTGCAACGTGGTCACCGCCGCCTGCCAGCCGTACGCGGTGCCGACGCAGCCCACCGCCCGGCCGTCCAGGTACGGGTGCGCGTCGTCGCGGAGGTCCTCCGCGTAGTCGAGCGCGTTCTTGATCAGACCGGAGATGGTGCCGTGGTACCCCGGCGACGCCAGCACGACCCCGTCCGCCCCGCGCAACGCGGCCACCAGCTCCCGCGCGGCCTCGGTGCGGTCGGTGAAGTGCGGGTCGTAGAACGGCAGCACCAGGTCCTCGCCCCCGATGGCGCGCACCTCGGCGCCCGCCTCGCGCGCCCCGGCGAGAACGGCGTGCATCGCGCGCTCGGACTGGGAGTCCGGGCGCACCGAACCGCCGATTCCCACCACGGTCACGGTCATCTTCAGATCCTTTCATCGGGGGTCGGCGGTGTCCTGCGGTCGTGGCCGGACCTCGATCACGCTACGACCTCCAGATAACTCGAAGTCAAAGGTCCACGGCAGTGTCCCGGGTCACCACTACCTGCTAGTAGCCTCCCGGGCACGGTCCGTCCTCGGGAGGTCTTGCCATGTCGAAAGCCGTCGAACTGATCCCGCCCCGGATGCGCGCGCACGTGCTCGGCGCCGGGTTGCACGCCGCGTTCGCGCTGCCGCGGCCGCTGCGCAGGCTCATCGCGGGAGCACCGCGGCGGATCGACGGCCAGGAGCTCTCGCTCGACGCGCAGCTGCTGCTGAAGATGCAGTCGCTCACCGGCAGCACCCAGCTCACCACCGGCGACGCCGCCGGTTCCCGCGCACTGCTGGAGGAGTCCACCGCCCTCGTGGAACGGGCGCCGCTGGGCGGTGTCTCGGTCGGCGAGCGCAGCATCCCGACCCCGGACGGCGAGCTCGCGGCCCGGCTGTACCGGCCGCAGGCGCTGACCGAGCACAGCCCGCTGCTGGTGTTCTTCCACGGCGGCGGCTGGGTCATCGGCGACCTGGACAGCCACGACGACCTGTGCCGCTACTTCGCGAAGACCGCCGGGGTCCGGGTGCTGTCGGTGGACTACCGGCGCGCCCCGGAACACCCGTTCCCGGCGGCGTTCGACGACGCGATGGCCGCGTTCCGGTACGCGGTGGAACGCGCCGATGAGCTCGGCACCGAGCCGGACCGGATCGCGGTCGGCGGGGACAGCGCGGGCGGCAACCTGGCCGCGGTGGTCTCGTACCACGCGACGCGGGCCGGGGGCCCGAAGCCGGCCTTCCAGCTGCTGATGTACCCGGCGCTGGACATGACGACGCGGCGGCGTTCCCGGGACCTGTTCAGCAGCGGGCTGCTGCTGTCCGATGCGGACATCACCTGGTTCCTCGACCAGTACGCACCCGCCGGGGTGGACCGCTCGGACCTGCGGATGTCGGTGCTGCTGGCGGAAGACCTGAGCGGCCTGCCGCCCGCGCACGTGGTGACCAGCGGGTTCGACCCGCTGCGCGACGACGGCGAGGAGTACGCGCGGCGGCTCGCCGGAGCGGGCGTGCCGGTGGTGGTGCGGCGCTTCGACGACCTGATCCACGGTTTCGGCAGCATGCGCCAGGTGGGCACCCGGTTCAACGAGGCGCTGAGCGAGATCTCGGGGACCCTGCGCGCCGGCCTGGCCCTCACCTGACGCGCCCTGGGTGAGCGGCCCGCCGGCCCGTGCCGGTGGGCCGTCCACCCGGGTGCTCGTCAGGAGTCGAGGATCTCGCGGAGCCGGGCCAGCAGGTCCTCCCGGGAGGCGGCGCCGAGGCGCTGCTTGATCCGGCCGATGTGGTGCTCCACCGTCTTCGCCGAGATGAACAGCCGCTTGCCGACCTGCTTGTAGGTGAGCCCGGACAGCACCAGCTCCGCGACCTCCCGTTCCCGCTCGCTGAGCACCCCGTCGCCGGCATCGCCGACGGCGCGCGGCCGGGCCGGTTTGCCCTGCAGCGAGCGGGCGCACTCCAGCAGCCCGAGCATCGTGGGCCGGTCCGAGGTGCGCAGCGCCGCCTGCCCGGCGAGCCGCGCGCCGTCCCAGGTGAGCCCGGCGGCGTGCAGCCCGCGCGCCGCCTGCTCCGCCTGCTCGCGGTCGACGTCGCCGGTGAGCACGTCCTGCCAGGTGCGGGCGGCGGCGGCCATCGCCGCGGACATCGGGTTGTGCCCGGACATCGCTTCGAGCGCGGCGACGTGGGTGCGCACCGTCGCCGCGTCCTCGCTGACCACGGCGGCCTGCAGGCACTTCCAGCGCAGCAGGCCGGTCCACAGCGGCGGGTCGCCGAGCTCGCCGAGCAGCGCGAACGCGGCGTCCAGGTGCGGCTCCACCCAGTCCTGGTCGTGCAGCCGCGCGCAGGACACGGCGAGCTCGCCCAGCGCCAGCAGCCCGAACAGGTCCGCGGGGTGCTCGGCGATGGCCTGCCGGGCGCGGCCGCGGACCGCGTTCAGCGCGGCGGTGTCGTTGTCCCGGTTCGCGATGCCCGCTTCGATCGCGGTGGCCAGCAGCCGGTCCCGCGCCTGCAACGAGTCCGGTGCGGGCGCGGCGGCGTCCAGCGCGGCCCGCGCGCCGAGGGTGTCGCCGCGGGCCAGCGGGATCCACGCGGCGAGCAGCCGGTGCCGCACGGCGAGCATCGGCCCGCCGCTGCCCGCTTCGATCGCGCGCCCCACCACGGAGGCGGCGACGTCGAGCTCGCCGCAGTGCAGCGCGGCCAGGGTGGCGATCGCGGCGGGCGTGTCCGGCACCAGCGCGGCGCCGCCGACCGGTTCGGCCAGCGAGGCCGACCGGGTCAGCAGGGACAGCGCGGTGACCGGGCTACCGGTGATCGATTCGCGGATGCCGTCGACGAGCTGGTCGGACGACCCGGACAGCGAAGTCGGCGGGCCCGGGTCGGCCACCGTCCGCAGCAGCTGCTCGGCTTCGGCGAGCCGCCCGGTGCCGATCAGCGACACGGCCGCGTACGCGCGGTCGCCCGGCCAGCGCAGGTGTTCGGCGGACCAGCGGCACAGCTGCGCGGAGCGGGCGGGCAGTCCGCGGTGGGCGAGGACGCTGGCGGCGACCTGCACGCCTAGCGCCCGGTCCGGGACGGTCTCGTCCACGATCACCGCGTCCGCGAGCCGCAGCGCCTCGTCGAAGTGCCCGGCGATCGCGGCGGCCTTGGCCCGGCGGGCGGCGAGCCGGGCGGGCGGTGTGCCCGCGGAGACGGCGGCGTCGAAGAACCGCGAGGACAGGTCCGGCGCCTGCTCGGCGGCCTCGACCCCGGCCTGCTCGTAGGCCTCGGCCATCGTCGGGTCCGCGGCGGCGGTCGTCTCCGAGTCGAGGAACGGGCGCAGCAGCCCGAGCACCGGCCGGCCGCGGTCCAGCTGCACCCGCACCAGCCTGCGCGCGATCGCCAGCCGCTCGTCGACGGGCGTGAGCAGTTGCGCGGCCCGGCGCGCCAGCGGCAGCAGTTCCCCCGCCCCGTCGGTGAGCCCGCTGGCGCGGATCGCGGACAGCGCGGGCACCACGTCGGCGGGGTCGAGCGACAGCAGCCAGGCCAGCACGTCGGGGTGCGGGGCGGCACCGACGGCGACGGCGCTCGCGCACCGGGCGCCGATCCCGCCGAGGGCGGTGAGCTCGTGCTGGACGTGCTCGACGATGCGGGACGGCACCGAGGTCGACGTGAGGTGCTGCGGGCTGGTGTCGGCCAGCACGCCCTCCACCAGCCGCGGGACCCCGCCGGTCTGCGCGAGCAGCCGGTCGATCCACTCGGCGGGCGGGGCGGTGCCGAGACCGCGCTCGACGCGGGCGGCGAGGTCGGCGGCGGTGTACCCGGACAGCACGACGGGCGGTCCGGAGCGGTCCAGGACGTGCACGAGCTCGACGAGCTCGGCGCTGCGCGGCCACGGCCGGTAGGCCACCACCAGCCGGGCCCGCGGGTCGGCGGCGAGTTCGCGGGCGGCGCGCAGCGCGCCGTCGTCGAGCAGGTGCGCGTCGTCCAGGAGCACGGCGGCGCCCGCGGGGTCGGCGCGGCGGGCGTCCCGCTCGACCGGCACGCCCGCGGCCCGGTACGCGTCGGCGAGCTCGTCGAGCAGGGCGGTCTTGCCGGACCCGCCCGCGGCCTGGATCCCGACCTGCACCGGTTCGGCGGGCGCGGCGGCGACGGACTCCCACAACCGGACGGCGCGGGGCCCGGTCACCAGGTCTGGGGGGGTGGCTGTCCGGTGGTTCACAGGACTCCTCGGTTCACGGAGACCTCGATTCGCGGGTCACTCGGCGGGATCACTCTTAGGGGTGCGAGTGGGTTTCGTCAACGCTGCTGGGTCTGGATGGGACTGGAGGGGGCCGACGTTCCGCCGACCGTCTGCACGATGGTCAGCACCAGACCGCCGATGATCAGCAGCGCCGCCGCGGTCAGCTTGAGGATCTTGAACATCCGCTGCCGGTCTTCGTCCGGCGGTTCCAGGTACATGGGTTCGACCTGCACCGGCGGCCGCGGTGGTGCTTCGCGCTCGGGTTCGCCGTCGATGACGTCGAGGGCGCCGGGCCCTTCGACGCGGACGAGGACGCTGGTCTCGGCGACGGATTCGGGGCGTTCGTTGACCCCGGACAGCACGCTGACGGCGGAGGCCGCCGCGCCGCGGGCCGCGACGAGCTCGGGCGCCGAGTCGACCTGCGGGGTGCGTTCGAGGCGTTCGGCGACGAGCCGCTTGAGCAGCGGGGTGCGGGCGGTGCCACCGGCGAGCACGAGCGCGGTCAGGTCCTCGGGCGCGACCGCCGCGGACTGCACGGCCTGCAGCAACAGCTCCGGCACCCGTTCCAGGTGCGGCTGGGCGAGTTGTTCGTAGCGGGCGCGGGACACGGCGAAGTCGGTGCGCAGCCCGGGCAGTTCGATGCGGACGGTGCTGCCCGGGTGGTAGGACAGCGCTTCCTTGGCACGGGTGCAGTCGCCGCGCAGCGCGGCCAGCGCGGCGCGGTGGCCCGGGTCGGCCGCGTCGAGCCCGTCGAGCTGCTCGTCGAATTCGCCCAGCAGGTGGGAGAACACCTCGTCGTCGAGGTCCTGCCCGCTCGGATGATCGGTGTCCAAAGTGGACCCGACGACCTCGAAGCCGGGCGCGCGGCGGCGCAGCACGGTCGCGTCGAACCCGGTGCCGCCGATGTTCGCGACGGCGACGGCGTCCTGCTCGGCGACCTGCTGCTTGCTCGCGTAGTCGAGGGCTACGGCGACCGGTTCGGGCACCAGCGTCACGTCCCGCAGGCCGAGCTGGGCCAACGCCTGGCGCACCAGGTGGACGCGGAACGGTCCCCAGGTCGCGGAGTGCGCGAGGGTGATGTGCTCGGCCGGGTGGCCGAGCTGGTGGGCGACGGTGTCGGCGACCCATTCGACGACGGCCGCGACCAGCGCCTGCGCGGAGATGAACTCGCTGCCGACCAGCAGCGGCGCTTCATCGCCGACCTGGCGGGTGAATCCTCGGACGACCCACTCGTGGTGGGTCAGCTCCTGCCTGCTCGCCTGCTCGCCCGCGACGAACGATCCGTCCTGGACCCGGCACAGCACGGTGGGAACGGTGTGCCCGGTGGAACTCAGCGGTAGTGGGGTGGCCGCACCCCATCTGCCGCCGTCGCGCCGCGCGATGGCGGCCGAGGTGGCCGTGGCCCCCACGTGGATCCCCAGGACGTAAGGCATGCAACCCCTTCCTGCGATCGCCTTCCGGGGTCATCTGGCGGTACCGGACGCACGGCCGGGGAAGTCCGGATCACACGGTCGGGTGACCACCCGATGACGCTCAGGGCGGTGACAATTTAGCGCGTGCCCGATCACGGAGTGCTGACGGATCCCCCTATGGGTCCCCTAGTCGAGTCAGGACCACATCCCCTAACAGTGCCCCCAATCACTAGGAGTCGTACCCGATGGCCGCGGGCACGCCCCGCAGTAGCGTGCTCGCTGGGAGTGAGGGATCGGGCACGACCTTCACTCGGTCACACGTAACCGAGTTCCGCTGAGCCAGGAGAAGCAGTCATGACCCACTCTCAGCCGGATGATGCCCCGGGCCGTACCGAGCCCCCCACTGCCACCCCGGGGGCGCACGACGCGCCCGGTCAGCCGGAACCGACGCTGTACGAGTTCCTCACGAGGCTCGTCACCAGCCCGGACGCCCAGGCTGCCTTCGACGCGGATCCGCGCGCCACGCTGGATCACGCCGGACTCGGGGACATGAGCGCGACAGACGTGCTTCACGCATCGTCGCTGGTGCTCGACTACGCGCCGGTCGAGATCGCGGACGAGTACGGCCGCTCCTTGCAGAGCAGCGTCGAGAAGTTCGCCGCGAGCACCCAGCACGTCGCGATCAACGAATTGCATCCCGCACAGCCACACGAGCAGGAAGTTACGGAACTCAGCATGCTGCCTCCGCACAACACCCCCGCCCCTGCCCCCGGCGACGACGCCGAGCAGCACATCCACGACGAGACCAACGTCAACATCGAGCAGACCGACTCGCACAACCTGGTCAACGTGCACGACGTGCTCAGCGGCAACGAGATCCTGAGCGGCAACGAGGTCAACGTCGGCAACGTCGTCGGTGACACCACCTCCTCCGCCTTCGCGGGTGGCGACAGCATCGTCGGCACCGTCGGCGACGTCGCCTTCGGCGGCATCAACGAGGTCACCAACACCGTCGACACCACCGTGAACACGGTCGGCAACGTGGCCGGCGGCTCCGCCGACCTGTCGGTCGTCGACGACCTGACCGGCGCGCTGCCGGTCGGCGGCGACGCCGCCTCGGTCGACGCGGGCGCGCTGTCCGGTGTCGCCGGTGGCGCCCTGGACACCGTGGGCGACGTGGCCTCCGACGTGCCGGTCGCCGGCGACATCGCGGGCCCGGCCGTCGACACCGTCGGTGGCGTGGCCGGTGGCGCCGTGGGCACCGTCGAGGGTGTCGCCGGTGGCGCCGTGGACACCGTCGGTGGCGTGGCCGGTGGCGCCGTGGCCGGCCCGGTGGGCGACGTGGCCTCCGCGCTGCCCGCCCCGGCCGACCTGCCGGTCGTCGGTGACGTGGCCGAGTCCCTCCCCGTCGAGGACGTCGCCTCCCACCTGCCGGCCCCGAGCGACCTCCCGGTCGTCGGCGACATCGCCGGCCCGGCCGTCGAGGACGTCGCCGGTGCGGCCACCTCGGCCCTGCCGCTGGACGGCCTGCTCTGATCTGACCCTCCGGGTCTGATCGAGGCGAAATGCCCAGAAAGCCGGGTTCGCGCGTTCTGCGTGAACCCGGCTTTCGCATTACCACACCACAGTCCTGACACAAGTCACCCGCTCGGGTTTTCCTTTCGCTATGTAACGGTCCACAATCGCTGCTGTGATCGAGACGGCGATGGTGGAACTGATCGATCGCGCGACTGCGGAATGCGCCGAACAGCAGCGCCCCGACCTGCACAACCGGCTGCGCCAGATCCGGACGCGCGTGCTCGATCCCGCCCAGCTGGTGCTGGTCGTGGGCGAACCGAAGCAGGGCAAGAGCGAACTCATCAACGCGTTGGTCAACGCCTCCGTGTGCGATTCCGGCGACGACGTGACCACGCTCGTGCCCACCCTGGTGCGGCACGCCGACCATCCGACCGCCCAGGTCGTCGAGCAGGAACCCGCGGGCGGGCCCACCGCCCTCGACCGGTTCCCCGTCCCCGTGGAGCAGGTGCGGGAGCGCATCGGGCAGGCCATCGGCAACGGCCGGCCCGTCAGCCGCGGCGAGGTCGGCATCCCGCGCGCCGTGCTCAAGGACGGCCTGGTGCTGATGGACACGCCCGGCTTCGGCGCCACGTCCAGCACCCTCACCGCGCGCACCCTCGGCGTCGTCGCCGAAGCGGACGTGCTGCTGATCGTCTCGGACGCCACCCAGGAGCTCACCCACAACGAGCTGACCTTCCTGAAGAAGGTCGCGAAGCTGTGCCCGAACGTGGCGCTCGTGCAGCCGAAGACCGACGTCACCCCGCACTGGCGGAAGGTCGTCGAGGTCAACCAGCGGCACCTCGCCGACTCCGGGATCAACGCCAAGATCTTCCCGGTGTCCTCCACGATCCGGATGCAGGCGATGCACGCCAAGGACGCCGGGCTCAATTCCGAATCCGGATTTCCGCAACTGGTCGAATACCTGCGCGGCGAAGCGCTCGGCAAGCACGACCAGCTCACCCGGCGGCTCGTCGCGCAGAACGTCGCCGACGCCGTCGACGACCTCAGCGAAGCGCTGAAGGCCGAACTCGCCGGGCAGAGCCCGCGCACCGCCGCCCAGACCCTGATCGAACTGGAAACCGCGCAGCGGCGTTCCGAAGATCTGCGCCGCATCACCGGCCGCTGGCAGAAGGCGCTCAGCGACGGGATCGGCGAACTGTTCGCGGACATCGAATTCGACTTCCGGGAGCGCAGCTGGGCGATCACCACCCAGATCGGCGAGACCTTCGAGGAAGCCGATCCGGTGCCCGTCTGGGACGACTTCGCCGCCTGGCTCGACGGCGCGCTGATGACCGCCATCGAGGAGAACTTCAGCTGGCTGGACCGCCGCCGCGAACAGCTCCGCGATCGGATCACCGACGAGTTCCTGCGCGAGTACCCGGGCGCCCGGCCGCGGGTCGAGCAGGCGGCGCTGCCCGACCCGTTCGACCAGGTCGTCCCGCTCAAGCAGCCCAGCAACGGCACCTACAAGCGGTTCGACCAGGTGCTGACGGGACTGCGCGGCTCCTACGGCGGCGTGCTCATGTTCGGCCTGATCACCAGCCAGCTCGGGCTCGGGCTGCTGAACGTCGTGACGATCTGCTCGGGCCTGGTGCTGGGCAGCCGCAGCCTCGGCGAGGAGAAGGACGCCCGGCTGCGCCGCCGCCAGGCCGAAGCGAAGACCACCGCGCAGCGGTACGTGGAGAACGTGGTGTTCCACGTGAACAAGGAGGCCAAGGACGTCATCCGGGCCACCCACCGCGCGCTGCACCAGCACTTCAACCAGCTCACCGAGGAAGCCCAGATGGAGATCAGCCTGGCCATCCAGGAGATCAAGCGCACCGCCGAGCGCAGTGCCGTGGACCGCGAGGACCGGGCTCGCGAAATCCGCCGCAAGCTGGAAGAGCTGGCGCTGCTGCGCAGGCGGGCCGGAATGCTGACCGCGAACCGCATCACCGCGGCATGACCGCGCCCGACCAGCCCCGGGCCGATCTGCTGGAGCGGTCCCGGGCCCTGCTCATCCGCACCATGACGTTCTACCGGGACGATCCGCGCACCTCGGCGTGGCTGCGGGGACGGCTGGAACGGCTGGAGCAGCCGCTGCGCATCGCCGTCAGCGGCCGCGTCGGCTCCGGCAAGTCCACGCTGATCAACGCGCTGGTCGGGCAGGTGCTGGCGCCGACGGCCGCCGAGGAGAGCACCCAGGTCAACACCTTCTACCAGTACGGGCCGGAACCGCGGATCACCGTGCACACCCCGCACGGCGCGGTGCAGAACATGCCGGTGACGACGCTGGACCCGGCGACCATCCGCGACCTGCAGCGCTGGCGGCCGGACGAGGTGTCCCGGCTGGTGATCGAAGCCCCCGCCCCCGGCCTGCAGGCCATCACGCTGATCGAGACGCCCGGGGTGTCGTCCTCGGCGGTGCAGGACACCGGCCGGTCCGCGCTCGCGCAGATCCTCGCCGAGGCGGACGCGGTGCTGTACCTGACGCGCTACCCGCAGCAGACCGACGTGCAGTTCTTGCAGTCGGTGCACGAGCTGCAGCTGGCGCGGCGCGCCCCGATCAACACGATCATCACGCTGTCCCGCGCCGACGAGACCGGCAACGGGGGCGGCGGTGCGGTCGCCGCGGCGGAGCGGATCGCGCTGCGCTGGCGGGACGATCCGGTGGTGCGGTCGTTCACCCAGTACGCGATCCCGGTGATCGGGCTGGTGGCGCAGGCCGCGGCGACGCTCACCGCGGAGGACTTCGCCGCGCTGGTGCGGTTGCGGCAGCTCCCGGAGAAGGCGCTGGAGACGCTGCTGCTGTCCTCGGACCGGTTCGCGAACAACCCGACGCCGGAGGCGGTGCCGCCGAGCGTGCGCCAGGACCTGGTGGACCGCTTCGGGCGGTTCGGGCTGGCGCAGGCGCTGACCGCGCTCGGCGAGGGCGTGGCGGACCAGAAGAAGCTGAGCGCGGCGCTGCTGGAGGCCAGCAGGCTCAACGACCTGCAGGAAGCGGTGCACCAGCAGTTCGTCGAGCGGCAGGACGTGCTGCGCGCCCGGTCCGCGCTGCTGGCGGTGGACATGGTGCTGCGCGCGAACCCGCGGCCCGGGGTGGCGCAGCTGCACGGGGAGTTCGAGCGGCTGCTCGCGAACGCCCCGGAGTGGGAGGAGATGCGGCTGCTGTCGGCGCTGCAGTCCGGTCAGCTGAGCTTCCCGCGGCCGCTGCAGAACGAGGCGCGGCGGCTGCTCGGCGCGCACGGCCCGAGCGCGGCCGCGCGGCTCGGGCAGGACCCGGACACCCTGGAAGCGATCTTGGCGGACGAGGCGGGGGCGGCGCTGGCGCGCTGGCGCGACCAGGCGGTGAACCCGCTGCACGACCGCGCGCACCGGGACGCGGTGCGGGTGGTGCTGCGCAGCTGCGAACGGTTGATCGCCTCGCGGATGCACCGCTGACCGGCCCGGTCCAGGCCCGGAACACCGGGCCTGGACCTTGTGGTGGGTGCCGCAGTCAGCGGCCAGGGGCGGTTCGGGCGCCCCGGTCGGTGCCGGCGAGCTGATCGCCGGTGGTGCTCGCGTCCGGGCGGCAGTGCGGGCACAGCCCCCAGAACACGATCTCGGCCTCGTCCACCGCGTACCCGGCGGTGTCGGACGGGTCGAGGCAGGGTGCCGCGCCGTGCGCGCAGTCGACGTCCTCGGTCCGGCCGCACTCCCGGCACACCAGGTGGTGGTGGTTGTCGGCGGTCCGGGACTCGAACCGGGCGGGGTGCCCGGCGGGTTCGATCCGCCGCAGCAGCCCGGCGTCGGTGCAGGCGCGCAGCACGTCGTAGACGGCCTGGGTGGACACGGAGCCCAGCTCCGGGCGCACCGCGTTCGCCGCCTGGTCGGCGGTCGAGTGCGGGTGCCCGGACAGCCAGCGCAGCACGGCGATCCGCGGCCGGGTGGCCCGCAGCCCGCTGGCGCGCAACCGCTCGCGGAGCCGGGCCGAGTGCCCGTCCGCGTGGTCGACGTCCCTGGTCGCGGGTCCGCTGCGCTGGTTCATGGCACCCCCATTGTGCCACGAAAAACTGGAACCACTCAAAAAAAATCCGCGAGGTGAGTGGCCCACCCGCCCCATCGGGTTCGGGCCGGTGGGCCACTCACCTGACGTCAGAGGTCGAGCTCGCGCAGCGTGCCGTGCAGGCGGTGGATCAGCGGCCGCCTGCGGGCCAGCAGCGCCGCGGCCTCCGGGTCGGGGCGCACGGTCCGCTCCGGCCGCACCAGGCGGGCCGCGTGCCGCAGCGAATCGAGCTCGCCCAGCGCCCGCCAGCCCAGCAGCACCGCGCCGAGCCCCGATCCGCCGCTGCTGTCGGTGAGCTCCAGGTCCCGGCCCAGCGCCGCCGCGATCGCCGCCGACCACACCTCGCTGCGGAACCCGCCGCCGGTGGCCCGCACCTCGCGCACGTCGGCGCCCGCGTCGAGCACCGCCTCCTGCACCAGTGCCAGCTGCTGCGCCACGCCCTCGACGACGGCGCGGGTGATCTCGGCGCGGCCGTGCGAGCGGCGCAGCCCCACCAGCGCCCCGGTCAGCCCGGCCTCCCACCACGGCGCCCGCTCCCCCAGCAGGTAGGGCAGCGCCACCAGGCCGTCGGCGCCGGGCGGCACGGCCAGCGCCTCGTCGAGGAGGTCGGCGACGTCCACGCCGAACGCCTCCGCCGCCCACTGGCCGACGACGGCGCCGTTGCTCACCGCGCCGCCGATCACCCACAGCCCGTCGGCGAGCGCGTAGCTGAACGTGCGGCAGTCCGCGTCCACCCCGGGCCGGTCCCGCACCACGCGCAGCGCCCCGCTGGTGCCCAGCGACAACCCGGCCACGCCCGGGTTGATCGCCCCGGTGCCGAGGTTCCCGAGCGGCCCGTCCCCGCCGCCCAGCGCCACCGGCAGGCCGGACGGCAACCCGGTGGCCGCCGCCATCGACGCGGTCAGCGGCAGCACGTCCGTCGGCGCCCCGATCCGCGGCAGCTGCTCGGCGCGGACGCCCGCCACCTCCAGCGCCGGGCCGTACCAGTCGAGCGCGCTCATGTCCTGCAACCCGCTGCCGGAGGCCAGCGAGAAGTCGGTGGTGAACCCGTCGGCGAACGCGCCGAACACGTAGTCCTTCAACGCGCACCAGCGCTCGACCCCGCGCACCAGGTCCGGCCGCTCCCCGGTCAGCCAGGCGAGCTTCACCATCACCGACTGGGTGTGCACCGGGGTGCCGGTGGCGCGGTGCAGTTCGGCGGCGGCCGGGTCGGCGCGCAACCGGTCGGCGACATCGGCGGCGCGGGTGTCGGCCCAGTTGAACGCGGGGGTGGCGGGTTCTCCCGCCGAGTCGAGGCCGACGAGGGTGTGCATGGCGGTGCTGAACGACAGGCCGCGCACCTCGTGCCCGTGCTCGCGCGCCCAGTTCACGCAGTCGGTGAGGGCCTGGACGGCGGCGTCGCGCACCTGCCGCGGGTCCTGCGTGGCCTCGCCGGGTTCCTCGGTGCGCAGCGGGTAGCCGCGCTCGGTCCGGTGCAGCACCTCGGCGTCCGCGGTGGCGGCCACCACCTTCGTCGCCGTGGTGCCGAGATCGATGCCGAGGACGACGGGTGCGGAACTCATGCCCCCAACCTAACCGGGCGCGGAGCCCGGTCCCGCGCGCCGGTCAGCGGCCTGGGGCACGAACTACGAGCGAAGCGAGGTCGACGCCGATCTCGAACGGCTCGACGGTCTTGAACATCCCGCCGCCTTCGAATTGAGGCTCGTACCCGCCGTCGCACAACCGAAGCGCGGTGAGCGTGACCGAGTCGTCGATTTCGATGATCCAGTAGTGCGGAATTCCCGCCTGCGCGTACTCCTGCACCTTTACCAACCTGTCGATGCGTCCGGACCCAGGTGACACGACCTCGACAGCGAGCACCACGTCGGCGGCGACCAGCCGGTTCGGATTCACGTCGAAGGCCTGGGTGGACGCCAAGATCGCGTCCGGAATGCGGACCGTCGCGGGGAAGCCCTCCCCGACCACGACTTCCACGTCCTGCAGCACCTCCCACTTCACCGGGAGCTGCGCATCCAAGGTCGCTGTCAGGCGTTTGATGACGCGTTGGTGAACTGCCGCTGCTTTCGGGGACACCTGGAGGACGCCTTCCTGGAGCTCGTAGCGCCGCGAGTTGTCCTCCGGGAGCTCGTCGAACTCCGCCAGCGTCAGCAGGTGATCGGGCCAACTCATCACGGACATACCTCCTGCATCGGCACGTTCGAACAGCAGCTCGACCAGATCGACCGCAAGATCGCTGAGCCGGGTGGTGGGCACCACCCTCTCGTGAGAGTAGAAGGGCGCCTCCCTCCCGACCAGGAGGAAGGCGCCCGTCAGCGAGCCCGCGAGATCACTTCACCAGCGTCTCGGCGATCTCGTAGGTGTTCAGCGCGGCCCCCTTGCGCAGGTTGTCGCCGCACACGAAGAAGTCCAGCGTGTCGGTGAAGTCCAGCGCCTGCCGCACCCGGCCCACGTAGGTCGGGTCGGCGCCGACCACGGCCGCCGGGGTGGGGAACTCGAGCTTCTCCGGGTCGTCCTGCAGCACGATCGTCGGCTGCGCCTCGAACACGCGGTGCGCTTCGGCGACGGAGACCTCGCGCTCGAACACGGCGTGCACCGTGAGGGAGTGCGTGGTGACGACGGGGACGCGCACGCAGGTCGCGGAGACCTTCAGGTCCGGGATGCCGAGGATCTTGCGGGACTCGTTGCGGACCTTCAGCTCCTCGGAGGTCCAGCCGTCGTCCTTGCGGGATCCCGCCCACGGCACCACGTTCAGCGCCAGCGGTGCCTTGAACGGCGTCTCCTCCGGGAGCCCGGCCGCGGCCAGCGCCTCGGCGACGTCCCCGGCGCGCTCCCCGACCTGCTTGCCGGCCAGCGCCGCGATCTCGGCGTGCAGCCGGTCGATGCCTTCCTGGCCCGCGCCGGACGCGGCCTGGTAGGAGGACACCACCAGTTCCTTGAGCCCGAACTCGCGGTGCAGCGCACCGAGCGCGGCCATCATGGACAGCGTCGTGCAGTTCGGGTTGGCGATGATGCCGCGCGGGCGCTGGTGCACCTGCTCCGGGTTGACCTCCGGCACCACCAGCGGCACCTCGGGGTCCATCCGGAAGGCACCGGAGTTGTCGACGGCGACGGCACCGCGCTCGGCGGCGATCGGCGCCCACTCCGCGGAGATCTCGTCCGGCACGTCGAACAGCGCGATGTCCACGCCGTCGAACGCCTCCGGGGCGAGCTCCACCACGGTCAGCTCCTGGCCGCGCACGGTGATCTTCTTGCCCGCGGAGCGCGCGGAGGCGATCAGCCGGATCTCGCCCCACGGCACGGATTCGCGGTTGTTGATGATGTCGATCATGACGGTGCCGACGGCACCGGTGGCGCCGACGATCGCGACGGTGGGTGCCATCAGATACCACTCCCCGCGTACACCACGGCCTCTTCCTCGCCACCGAGCTCGAAGGCGCCGTGCAGCGCGCGCACCGCGTCGTCCAGCTGGGTGTCCCGGATCAGCACCGAGATGCGGATCTCCGAGGTGTTGATGATCTCGATGTTCACACCGGCGTTGGACAGCGCCTCGCAGAACGTGGCCGTCACCCCGGGGTGCGAGCGCATCCCCGCGCCAACCAGCGACACCTTGCCGACGTGGTCGTCGTAGACGACCTCCTCGAACCCGACCTCGTCCTTGATCTTCTCGAGCTCGGCGACGGCGTCCGCGCCGTTGTCCCTGGCCACCGTGAACGTGATGTCGGTGCGGCCGGAGCTGGTGCCCGAGACGTTCTGCAGCACCATGTCGATGTCGACCTCGGCGTCCGCGACCACGCGGAAGATCCTGCCCGCCACGCCTCGGTTGTCCGGCACACCGCGCACGGTGACCTTGGCCTCCGACCGGTCGTGCGCGACGCCGGTGATCATCGCCTGTTCCACGGAAAGGTCCTCCACTGAGCCGGACACGATCGTTCCGGGCTTGGGTGAGTACGACGAGCGGACGTGCAGCGGGACGCCGTAGCGGCGGGCGTACTCGACCGCGCGCAGGTGCAGCACCTTCGCGCCGGTCGCGGCCATCTCCAGCATCTCCTCGTAGGTGACGCGCTCCAGGTGCTTCGCGTTCGGCACGATCCGCGGGTCTGCGGTGTAGACGCCGTCGACGTCGGTGTAGATCTCGCACACGTCGGCGTTCATGGCCGCGGCCACCGCCACCGCGGTGGTGTCCGAGCCGCCCCGGCCGAGCGTGGTGATGTCCTTGGTGTCCTGCGCGACGCCTTGGAAACCGGCGACGAGCACCACCTGCCCCTCGGCGAGCGCCTCCTGCACCCGGCCCGGGGTCACGTCGATGATCCGCGCGTTCTGGTGCGCCGAAGTGGTGATCACCCCGGCCTGCGAGCCGGAGAACGAGCGGGCCTGCTCGCCGAGCGCCTCCACGGCCATCGCGACGAGCGCGTTCGAGATCCGCTCCCCCGCGGTGAGCAGCATGTCCAGTTCCCGCTCCGGCGGGGACGGGTTCACCTGCTGCGCCAGGTCGAGCATCTCGTCGGTGGTGTCGCCCATCGCCGAGCAGACGACCACGACGTCATTGCCCGCTTTGCGGGTCTCCACGATGCGTTCGGCGACCTTTTTGATCCGGTCGGCACTTTCCAGCGAGGAACCGCCGTACTTCTGGACGACGAGCGCCACGTGAAACTAACCTCCTCGCGCCGTTCCTCGGGTATGGGTGCCCGGAGGAAGCGGTCGTCCCGGGTGCGGGAGTGGTCCCACACTGACGCCGGTGGACGAAGAGCACCAGCGCGGTCACACCGAGTTGCACGGCGCGCCGGGGAGCCCCGCGACCAGCGAGAAGCAGCTTCGACCCGGCAGGTCGAGCGGCCCGTGACTGGTCGCTCCGCTGCTGCGCCAGCCTACCGAACCGTTACCGCCCAGACCCATAGCCGTGACTGACGACTAACGTGTCAGGCCGGTTTGTCGACAAGGGCGGAGGAGCGGTTTGTCCACCACTCCGGAGGCCGTCGGGTCACGGCGGTCCTCGACCGGGCAGAGCGCCCACGACCAGCGAGAACATCCCGTCCGCCGGTGGTGGGAACGGGCCCGCCACGAGGCCGCCGGCTTCGGTGCGCGCTGGGCCTTCCTGGCACCCGGTGTGGTTTACCTCGCAATCCGCCTGTTCGGCCTGCTGGTGCTCTCCCTGCTGTCCGCGGCCAACGACGAGACCGTCCGCGACAACCTGCGGGCGTGGGACGGCGAGTGGTACCTGGAGATCGCCGCGCACGGCTACGGCGGCGTCTCGGACAGCATGGTCGACGGCTACGGGCACCGGTACCCGGAGACGCCGCTGGCGTTCTTCCCCGGCTATCCGCTGCTGGTGCGGCTGGTGCGCCAGTTCCCCGGTTTCGGGCTGGACGGGGCGGCGACGACGGTCAGCCTCATCGCCGGGATCGTCGCCGCCTACGGGCTGGCCCGCATCGGCCGCTCGGTCGGCGGCACCCGCGGGGTGGGGCTGCTGCTGGTGGCGCTGTTCGCGGCCTCACCGATGTCGGTGACGCTGTCGATGGCCTACTCGGAGGCGCTGTTCTGCGCGCTGGCGGCGTGGGCGCTGGTGGGGGTGCTGGAGCGGAACTGGCTGCTCGCCGGGCTGTGCTGCGCGGCCTCCGGGCTGGTGCGGCCGACCGCCGCCGCGCTGATCGGCGTGGTGGGGCTCGCCGCGCTCGTCGCCCTGGTGCAGCGCAAGGACGGGTGGCGGCCGCTGCTCGGCGCGGTGCTGGCGCCCGCCGGCATGGTGCTGTACGTGGGCTGGGTCGCGGTGCAGACCGGCGAGCTGGGCGGCTACTTCGCGCTGCAGCAGCGCGGCTGGTCGTCCGCGTTCGACGGCGGGGTCGCCACCGCGAAGTTCGCGGTCGAGACGTTGTCCCAGAACAAGTCGGTGCTGGAGACGTTCACGGTGTGGATCGTGCTCGCGGCGCTGGTGCTGCTGGTGTTGTGCGTGCGGGCCCGGATGCCGTGGCCGCTGGTGCTGTTCGCGTTCGCGGTGCTGGCGATGGATCTGGGTTCGGACGGGCTGATGTACTCGAAGGTGCGGCTGCTGCTGCCCGCGTTCCCGCTGCTGATCCCGGTGGCGATCGGGTTGGCGAACCGGCGCACGACGACCGCCGTGTGCTCGACGGTGCTGATCGTGTGCTTCGGCGCCTGGTTCGGGGCGTACGCGCTGACGGCGTGGTCGTACGCGATCTGACGTGAACAGGAGGCTGGTGTGACCGAGGTGTTCGAGATCCCGGACGGCAAGGCGGCCGATTCGTCGGTGCCGCTGCACCCGCTGCTGGCGGCGCGGTGGAGCCCGCGGGCGCTGGACCCGGCGGCCGAGCTCGGCGAGGTGGAGCTCCGCGCGCTGTTCGAAGCGGCCCGCTGGGCGCCGTCCTGGGGCAACACGCAGCCCGCCCGGTTCCTCGCCGGGCGCCGCGGCGAGCCGGTGTTCGACCGCATCCACGGCACCCTGTCCCGCGGCAACAAGGGCTGGGCGGCCTCGGCGTCGGCGCTGGTCGCCGGGCTCGCGCAGACCGTCGACGACGAGGGCGAACCGCTGCCCTACGGCGAGTACGGGGTGGCGCTGGCGGCGCAGAACCTGGTGCTGCAGGCCGTCGCGGACGGCTTCGTCGCGCACCAGATGGCCGGGTTCGACCGGGACGCGCTGCGCGCCGAGTTCGCGGTGCCGGACGGCTTCGAACCGGTCGTGGTGATCGCGATCGGCAGGCTCGGCTCGACCGACGGGATGCCGGACCGGCTCCGGGAGAAGGAGGCCGCACCGCGCTCCCGCAAGCCGCTGGCGGACCTGGTGTTCACCGAGCAGTGGGGCCGACCGCTCTTCTGAATCCGGCGACCCGGTCTGTTTTCGCAGGCCCGGCACGTCCCCCGACCGGCCCGGATCGCGAGATCGGGCCGGTCCGGGCAGTGACGCGCAGTAGGCCCGTGCGGTATGAATCTCACTCGTGTGGACGAGCACCAGAGCGGCCGCGGAGGCGCTGGACCGCGCCGACGAGCTCGCCGCGCTGCGCGCCCGCTACGACCTGCCCGCGGGCGTGATCCGGCTCGACGGCACCAGCGGCGGGCCGCGGCCGCGCGCCACGTCGGCCCGGCTGCGGGAGTTCGTCGAGAGCAGGCGGGAGCTCCGCGCGCCCGCCCCGCAGGTCGACGAGGGCCTGCACCGGCAGGCCCGGGACGCGGCCGCCGAGCTGGCGCCGCTGATCGGGGCGCTGCCCGCGGAGGTCGTGGTCGCCGACTCGACGTCGATGAACCTGTTCAACGCGCTGCGCTCGGCGGCGGCGCTGCGGCCGGAGCGGCGGGTGCTGGCGGTGGGCAGGCACGACTTCGCCGCGGACCACTACCTGGCGCGCTCGGCCGCCGATTCCGCCGGGTGCGAGCTGCGCTTCGTGGACGATCCGGCCGAGCTGGCCGCGCAGCTCGACGGCCAGGTGGCGGTGCTCGCGCTCTCGCACGTCGATCCGCTGTCCGGGGCGGTGCGCGATGCCGCGGAGCTCACCGCCCTGGCGCACCGGCACGGCGCGCTGTCGCTGTGGGACCTGAGCCATTCGGCGGGGGCGGTGCGGGTGGACCTGCGCGGCTGGGCCGCTGATTTCGCGGTCGGCTGCGGCTACCGCTACCTTGGTGGTGGTTCCGGTGCGCCCGGTTTCTCGTTCATCGCGCAGCGGCGGCGCGCGGAGCTCGCCGAGGTGGCGCCCGGCCGCGGCGGGTTCGGCGCGATGCCGCCGACGTTCTCGATCACCGAGCTGCAGGCGGGCCTGGCCGCGCTGTCCGGGGCGGAACCCCGCGCGCTGGCCGCGAAGTCGACCGGGCTGGCCGAGTTCTTCGTGCACTGCCTGCGGGAGCTGCCGATGGCGGTGGCGCCGGTGCCGGTCGGGGTCGCGGGACGGGGCGCGCACGTGTGCGTGATGCACCGGCGCGCGCACGACGTGGCGCAGGAGTTGTCGTCCCGCGGCGTGATCGTGGACCTGGCGGGCCCGGGCAGGCTGCGCTTCGGCTTCGCCCCGACCTGGTTGCGCTACGCCGACGTCCGGGAGGCCGCCGACCACTTCGGAGCGGTGCTGGCGGAACTCGCCCAGCGCCGCTGACCGTCCGATCAGGACACCACTTCGGCGTAGACGTCGGTGAGCTTGTTGCGGAGGTTGTGCGCGGGCGCGTCGGGCTGGATGCGCAGCTGCCGGGCGGCGGTGCGCAGGGTCGAGACGATCCGCTGGGTGTGTTCGAGCCGCAGGTCGTCCCCGCCGCGTTCGATCAGCAGCGCCCGTTCGGTGGCGGCGTCCACGAGCCGTTCCAGCACGATGATCGACGGCCACCACACCTCGGCGGCACGGCCCACCGCTGCGGGTTCCATCAGCTGCTGCTGCAACGCGGTGCGCAGGTCGGACAGTTCCCGGTAGGTGCGGCGGCGCAGCGCGGACCGGCCCTGCACCCGCCCGGCCATGGACAGCGCCACGTACTCGGAGACGGTGTCGACGGCGTCGGCCAGCCTGCCCGCGAGCGCGGGGCTGCGCCCGGGCGGCCACATCAGGTAGCCGATGACGAGCACCAGCGCGCAGCCGAGCAGCGAGTCGACGAGCCGCACCCGGGGCAGCTGCTCGACGAACAGGTCGCTCTGGTGCATCTGCAGCAGCACGATCATCGTGACGACCATGGTGAACAGCCCGTAGTGCCTGCTGAGCGCTTCGGGCACGAACGCGGCGACGAGCACGGTGGCGATGGCGAGCCCCCACCCCGGCGGCACCGCCAGCAGCAGCGCCCCGGCGATGACGACGCCGACGAGCGACCCGATGCCGCGCAGCACGGTGCGGGCGAACACCGATCCGGAGTTGGGCTTGAGCACCAGCGCCACGGTCATCGCGATCCAGTACGAGTTCTGGAACTCCAGCGCGCTCCCGACTCCTTCGGCGACGGCCAGGCACAGCACCATGCGCAGCGTCAGCAGCCAGCCGGTGCGCCCGATGCTGATGTCGCTGCGCCACAACCGCAGCCGTTCCCAGGTGCCCAGGCGCGCCCGGAAGTCGGGCAGATCGGCGCGCTTCGCCCGGCGCCACGAGTCGATGAGGTCGACGAGCCCCTGGTCCAGCGCGTGCACCATGATCGAACCGGAGGTGGCGGGCCGGTAGGGCGGCACGGTCCCGCCGTCCCGCACGCACCGCGCGATGGCGCGCATCGCGTCGAGGGTGCGTTCGGCGGGCCGGATGCGGGCGTGCGCGAGCGCCACGGACGCTTCGACGACGGGCGTGGCGCGGGTGAGCACGACGTAGAGCCGGTCGTGCACGCGGCTGCGCGAGATGGAGGCCCCGCCGACGAGGATGTCGTGGGCGTTGTTGAGCGCCCGGGTGAGCTCCTGCCGCGCGCTGATCGCCGCATCGGTGCCCGCCGCGTCGAACAGCTTGAGCAGGGCGTCGAAGACGCGGGCGACGGCCCCGCGCGCGGGCGCGGCCCGGCGGAACGGCCAGGTGGCGGCGACGAGCGCCAGCAGCAGCACCTCCCCCGCCACGAACCAGCCGATCTGCTGGCCGACGGGCACGCCGGTGGCGACGTGCCCGGTGGCGACGACGCAGAAGGTGAGCATCTGGGCGCCCGCGGCCGCGCACAGGTCGTTGACCCGGCTGGCGAGCACCGAAGGCACGGCGACGGCGACGACCACGACGGCCGACCACAGCGGACTCGGTGCGGCGACGCCGACGGCGAAGCCGACTCCGCCGCTGAGCACGGTGAGCCCGACGCGGCGGAGGCGGTACCGGTAGGACCCGGTGAGGTCGGAGAAGCTGGCGCACAGCGCGCCGAGCGAGACGAGCACCGCTTCGTCGAGCCTGCCGACGCCGAGCCCGACGAGGGTGGGGCCGCCGATACCGAGGGCGGCGGCGACGATCCGGGTCCAGTCCAGCGGGAGCGGTGCGGGCCGCAGCATGCGGAGCAGCCACGCGGGCAGCAATGCGCGGGTGGCCCTGGTGGTTCCGGCGAGCGCTTCGGTCCGTGTCACGCACATCCCTCTCGCTGGTGGGAAATCGCGCTCCACGCCGAGCGGTCGAGTGCGTGCATTGTCACGCCGCTCGGCCACCGTTCCAGCTGCTCCGTGCAAGCATCACACGTTGCGGTGCATCACATCACCGGGTCGGGGTCCGTCCCCGGCGGCTCGTCAGCCGAAGGCGCTGATGATCCGCACCACGATGGACGTGAGGATCAGCCAGAAGATCGCGGCGATGCCGAAGTTCACCAGCACCGCCAGCTGCGGATCTTCCGGCGTGAACAGGTCCGCGAAGCCGAGCGCGAGCGGTTGCGACCAGTCCGCGACGAACCGGGTGATGCCGTTGTCCGGGTTCGCGCCGCCGACGGTGAGCACCACGTGCACGGTGAGCAGCAGTGCGATCAGCGTGCCGACCCAGCGGGCCACCGAGGCGAGCGCTCCGACCGCCTTGGCGCGGCCCTGCGCCCAGTCGTGCGTCCGACGCAACCGCCGTCGCCCTCCGCTGGGCAGGTCGCTCTCCTGCGCACCGGCGGTCGCCTCACCGACATTCTCCGACATACCCGGAAGTGTGACACGCGACAACTCCTCAGAACTACCACCCAGTAGCCCCCGTTTCCGCCTCGTGACCCGGGGTGCCGGGTGCTGCTACGAGCCGCCGGGTCCCCTAGCCCCGCCGGTCGAACCCGGGGGGGGCGTCGGGCCGCACCCGATCTCCCGGGGCCGCGATGCCGGCGAGCCGTTCGACGATCCGGTCCCGGAATCGGATCGGGCGAGGTGGCCGAGACCGGAACCACCGGCGCGATCGCGTTCCGCGACCGCCGCGCGATCAGCCGAAGATGCGGGCGAGGAGGCTGGTGGCGAGGACCCAGAACAGGGCGGCGAGGCCGTAGTCGAGGATCAGCTGCAGCTCGGCGTTGGGGGTCTGCACCAGACCGGGGAAGAACAGCGCGAGCGGTTCGGCGGCACCGCGCAGCGAGTCGGCGACGCCGTTCTCGCTGGGCAGCCCGAACAGCACGAGCACGACGTGCAGCACCAGGATGACGGCGAACAGGTAGCCCACGCCGTTGATCAGGGTGGCGATGCCGGAACGCCCCTTTTTCGCAGCCATGATCCCCAGTCTGCCCCGCCCGGCGGCGCCCGTGTTCCGCCGCCCGGCGGTCGCGGACCGACCACCATCTGGGACGCCGGGGTTGCGCCGTGGGCACCCGTTGCGGTTAACCTGGCGGGCGTGGCACGCGTTCTCCTGCTTCGCCGCCGCGACGGGGTCAGTTAGACCGGCCCCTCGTCGCGGGGTAGCAACCTGCCGGTCTGCGGTTCTGACATCCGACCAGCAGGAGACGAACACCCGATGACTTCGCCGCAGGAACCCCAGGCCCCCTTCACCGGCCGGGTACGCACGCCGTCCCGCCAGGCACCGGCCGACCAGCAGCCCTGGAACGCGCAGCGCGGCTCCTCGATGCCGTACCACCGCTACCGCCCGTTCCACGAGCTGGTCGAGGACGTGTCGCTGCCGGACCGCACCTGGCCGGACCAGCGCATCACCCGCGCCCCGCTGTGGTGCGCGGTGGACCTGCGGGACGGCAACCAGGCCCTGATCGATCCGATGTCGCCCGCCCGCAAGCGCCGCATGTTCGACCTGCTGGTCGGGATGGGCTACAAGGAGATCGAGGTCGGTTTCCCGGCGGCCAGCCAGACGGACTTCGACTTCGTGCGCGAGATCATCGAGGACGACGCGATCCCCGAGGACGTGCACATCCAGGTGCTGACGCAGTGCCGGCCGGAGCTGATCGAGCGCACCTTCGCCGCGCTGGAGGGCGCCCCGCGCGCCATCGTGCACATCTACAACTCGACGTCGATCCTCCAGCGCCGCGTGGTGTTCCGCGAGGAGCGCGAGGGCATCAAGAAGATCGCCAAGATGGGCGCCGAGCTGACGCTGGAGTACGCGGGCAAGTACTCCGACACCGACTTCCGCTTCGAGTACACGCCCGAGTCCTACACCGGCACCGAACTCTCCTTCGCCGTCGAGGTCTGCGACGCGGTCACCGAGATCTGGCAGCCGACCCCGGAGCGGCCGGTGATCCTCAACCTGCCGTCGACCGTCGAGATGGCCACGCCGAACGTGTACGCCGACTCCATCGAGTGGATGCACCGGAACCTGGCGCGCCGCGACTCGGTGATCCTGTCGCTGCACCCGCACAACGACCGCGGCACCGGCATCGCCGCCGCGGAGCTGGGTTACCAGGCCGGGGCGGACCGCATCGAGGGCTGCCTGTTCGGCAACGGCGAGCGCACCGGCAACGTGGACCTGGTGGCGCTGGGCATGAACCTGTTCAGCCAGGGCATCGACCCGCAGATCGACTTCTCGGACATCGACCACATCAGGCGCACCGTGGAGCACTGCAACCAGCTGCCGGTGCCCGAGCGGCACCCGTGGGGCGGCGAGCTGGTCTACACGGCGTTCTCCGGCAGCCACCAGGACGCGATCAACAAGGGCCTGGAGGCGCTCCGCGTGGACGCGGAGCGCGCCGGCGCCGACGTGGCCGACCACCCGTGGGAGGTCCCGTACCTGCCGATCGACCCGAAGGACGTGGGCCGCAGCTACGAGGCCGTGATCCGGGTGAACTCGCAGTCCGGCAAGGGCGGCGTCGCGTACATCATGAAGAGCGAGCACCAGCTGGACCTGCCGCGCAAGCTGCAGATCGAGTTCTCGAAGCTGGTGCAGGCCCGCACCGACTCGGACGGCGGCGAGGTGTCACCGGGCGCGATGTGGCAGGTGTTCTCCGAGGAGTACCTGGAGCCGCGCAGCCCGCTGGAGCTGGTGTCCCGCACCCTCAGCGGCGAGACCGGCCACGAGACGGTCACCGCGAAGGTCGTCGTGGACGGCAGCGAGCAGGAGATCACCGGCACCGGCAACGGCCCGATCGCCGCGTTCGTGGACGCGCTGAGCACCGTCGGCTACGACGTGCGGGTGCTGGACTACAACGAGCACGCGCTGACCGCGGGCGACGACGCGCGCGCCGCCTCCTACCTGGAGTGCGCGGTGGGCGACGAGGTCCTCTGGGGCGTGGGCATCGACACCTCCACCGTCACCGCCTCGCTCCGCGCGGTGGTCTCGGCGGTGAACCGGGCGCACCGCTGATCCGGGCGGGCCGCTGATCCGGGCGAGCTGGTCCGGGCGCACCGCCGAGCCGGGCGCGCTGGTTCGGACGCACCGCTGATCCGGGTGGAAGAGCCGCGTCGGCGCACGGAATCCCGTGCGCGGGCGCGGCTCTTCGCCGTTCAGCGCCGGTACCGCCCGCGGGCGACGGCGGCGAGGAAGACCGTCCACTGCGGACGGTCGAAGGAGAGGTGCCCGGCGGCGCGGTCCTTGGAATCGCGGACGGCCGCGCCACCCGGAAGACCACCCACCTCGACGCACTGGCCGCCGCCGTTGCTGTAGCTGCTGGTGCGCCAGTTCTTCGGTAATCCGTCGCCCACGGTCTCCTCCTCCAGTCAGACCTCGTGCAGATGGCGCAGTTCGTCGAGCCTGCGCCGGGAGACGCGCGGGTCCAGCGCGCTCGCCCGCAGGTGCTCGAAGACCTGCCGGTAGCGGTCCACCTCCTCGGGCTCTTCGAGGTAGCTCGCCCCGCTGAGATTGTCCAGGTACACCACCGGGTCGTACAGGGTCGCGAAGTCGAGCATCGTGAACGCGGTACCCATCGCGGCGTGCATGCCGATGTCGGCCTACGCCACGCGCTGGACGGACACCCTCACTCCTGTTCGGCTGAGCGGCGCCGGTCACACACCGGCGAACCCCCGGAGGAGGGAAGCTCCTTGCGCCACCGCGACTTTCGAACTACTTTCAAAGTATGGTCGCCGCAGTTGAAACCGCCTTCTCGGACTTGATCAACCACCCGAAGGCCACCCTCGCCAAGCTGGACTCGAACCCGGCGAACTCGATGCGGTTGCGCAGGCGGGACGACGAGGACCTGGTGCTGACCACGGCCGCACACGCCGAGCAGGAGACCGAGCTCGTTTCCGCCACCACGCGGATGTTCGTCGCGATGATGCGACACGACAGGGCCGCGTTGAGCCTCCTGGTCGATGTCGTCCCGGAAGCGTTCCCCTGGGTGCGGTTCCTGCCCGCCGAAGACGTTCGGGGGTTCGTCGTGGAGCTGGTGGAGACCCTCCGCGCAGCGGACTCGATCGAGAACCACGCGCCCGTCGTCCAGGTCATCACCGAATGGCGGCACACCGCCGAGGTGCACGCCGATCCCGACCTGCTGGCACGCCTGACCCAGGACGCCGAAGACAGCGGACCTGCGACGATTCCGCCGGGATCATGAACCAGACCAAACGCAAGCACCGGGTCGCGCCGCCCGCGGGACCGGACAAGTGGGAAGTCCGCTGCGGCAACAACGACGCGGGCAAGGGCTGGGACCAGCTGTGCCAGGCCGAACCGGCGAACACCCGCTGGGCATGGGAACAGATGAGCTCCGAGCCCGCGCCATCACCACCCACGACGCGGCACCACCGCATGAAGGGTTCGCTCAGCACTCGCACCTTCGAGGGGCGCACGCTGCCTCAGTGGCAGCTCGAGGTCACCGGAGCGGCCCGGGTCTGGTACCTGCTCGACGAGGAACGCTCGACGGTCTGGATCGTCCACGCCGGCCCGAGTCATCCGAAGTCCACCGAGTGAGAGCCGCACCCAGCCGACGAACCGTCCGCCGAGACCGCTGACGTCCCGGGCGGAGCCGATCACCGGTCGGGTCTGCGGTGGGCTCCTACTCCTCGGGGGTCGACGAGGTCGCGGAGGTCGCGGCCGCCGGGTTCGAAGGTGGGGAGGCTGCCGACGAGGATGGTCTCGCCGGGGGTGAACGGGTCGCCCTTGCGCTTGCGGAACTTCGACCTCGGCATCCGGGTGTCCATCATGGACAGTCCGGCGAGCCAGGCGGAGATGCCGCGGCTCTCCGCGGTGAACCAGACGGCGACCGCGGACAGCAGCGCGAACCCGACGGCCAGCCGGTTCACCTCGCTCGGGCCGAGGTCGGCGAAACCGACCAGCAGCACGTACTGGCCGCTGCCGAAGAACACCCGCAGCAGCAGCCGCAACCTGCCGGGCAGCGCGCCGTCCGGCAGCGCGGGGCGCAGCAGCACCGCTCGCTGCCCCAGCGTGCCGCCGCTGCCCACCATCGTCGGCACCAGCAGCACCAGAACTCCCGGCAACCAGGCGTTCAGCACCGCCTGCGCCGGATCGGGCAGCACCATCGACGGCGCCCCCGTCACCAGCAGCAGCACCGCCACCACCCCGCTGTGCAGCGCCGCCCCGGTCAGCACCAGCGCCGCCACGTCGCAGGCCATCCCGAGCAGCCGCCGCTGCGCCGTCACCGGGCGCGGCGTCATCGGGCGGGTGGGCGCCTTGCCGCCGACCAGCTCCAGCACCGGCGCCAGCAGCAGCCCGAACACCGCGCCCAGCGTGTTCATCAGCAGGTCGTCCACGTCGAACAGCCGGTACGCGCACGGGTACAGGAACCACACCCCGGTGAGCTGCGTCGTCTCGATCAGCAGCGAGGTCGCGAACCCGATCGCGACCGTGCCGATCCGGCTGGAGCGGAACAGGTGCCGGACGAACATGCCCAGCGGCACGAAGAGCGCGATGTTCAGCAGCGCCTGCCCCACCATCGGATCGCGCATCAGCGCGGCGAGACCACCGGACGCCGCGCGGAAGTCCGCCAGGAAGTGCAGCGGCTCCAGCTGCGGCGCGTACGCCGCCGGATCGGCGCAGAACCCCGGCCCCACCTCCGGCAACGGCAGCAGCGTGTAGGTCATCAGCGCCCAGCAGTGCACGATGAAGCCGAGCACCACCAGCATCCGGCCCGCACCGGTCCCGCCGCGCCAGCGGTACTCGCGGGCGACGAACGGCACGAACAACAACACCGCCAGCAGGACTCCGCACACGACTGCGATCACCGCGGGCGTCACCCTGTCGATCAACCGTGCTCCTCGATCACTCAGCGCTGTCACCCGGCTCCTCGACCGGGCGGTTCCGTTCGGGCCGCTCCACCTTTCCGCACCGGCCCCCGCGGGCTCGCCCTTCAGTGCGGAAGAACGCACTTCTGCCCGCGGCGGCAACCGAACAGCGGTGTCCGGCATGCGCACATCACGTTTTTCCCAGGCAGGAAGCGCGCGAAACGGATCCGCCCACCGCCCGGCGCGCGCCGCGGGGCAAGCCACCCGATGGTCCCGCGCACGACGGCGGAGCCGATCCGAAACCTTAGGGGGTCGATATCCGGTCGGTCACGATCAGTGCATCGACTCGACTAAAGGGGGTAGTCGCGGTGGATCTTGAACCCGGAGAATGCGGGAGCGGCGAAAGGTTGCTGTGATCAGACTCACCCCTGGGGAAATTCGGGAGAGCGGCCGGTAGGCCACGGCCTGTCGGGGCCGGCCGCCCTCCCGGCACGACCAGGGGCACTGGTCCGCCGAACCCCATCGAAGTTGATCACAATTGGGGTACTCGTTCGGTCTACTCCACTTGTCGGTGCGCGCCCCGCGCGGTTCAGTCATGCCTGCCCACCCAGCACGCGGCGGACAGGACGACATGCGGCCGATCGAAGAGCACAGCGATGACCTCCGATGGCGGATTCCGTGCCACGACTCCGGAGGCGAGAATCGCTCCGTGTCGATCCTGGTCATGGGCGACCGGGTTGCCGTCGTGCTCCCACCCGGCGACACGCTGATCTTCGACGCGGACGAGGCGGACGACTTCGCGGCGCTGCTCGACAAGATCGCGACCTACACGGAACCGTCCAGCACCTGAGCCACGGGGAGCGCTCATGGCCCTCATCGACGCGGACCTGAGCTTCGACCCCCGCGACCCGTACTTCCCGCTGCCCGGCAGCGACCTCCGCTGGGCCGTGCAGGTGTTCACCACCGGCAACGGCTACGGGCTCGACCCGGCGAGCTGCCGCCTCCAGGACGGGCGGCTGCGCTGCGACCGGCTCGCCCTCCTCGGCGGGCAGCGCACCGCGGACGGCGGCGTCGACGTCGAGCTGCGCACCGGCGGCGACCACACCGAGTGGACCATCCACGTGCACCACCCGGAACCGGTGAAAGCGGTGAAGCTGCTGCTCACCGGGATTCCCGACGAGCCGTGGTGGGCGCCGAACACCGGCCGCGGCCGGGAACTCGGCGACCGCTTCCAGCTGGACTACCCCGGGCCCGAGTGGGCGACGCCGTGGGCGGCCTGCGGCGACCTCGCGCTCAGCGTGCGGGACCCGCTGGTGCGGCGGCAGATCCTGCACGTGCACCGGCCCGTCTACGCGCCGGGGCGGATCGTCGAGCTGGTGCACCTGCCCGCCGCCTCCGCCCGCACCACGAGCCACCGGGTGCCGCCGATCCGGCTGCGCCGCGGCGGCCTCGACGCCGACCTGGACGAACACCTGTCCTTCGTGGCGGACGCCCACCGGCTGGTGCCGTGGGAGCAGCGGACCGACGTGCCGGACTGGCTGCGGGACGTCGCGCTGGTCGTCACGCTGCACGGACAGCACTGGACCGGGCACGTGTTCAACACCTTCCCGGCGATGGCCGAGGCGCTGCGCTTCGTCACCCGGCACGTCGAGCCGCACCGGGTGCTCGCCTACCTGCCCGGCTGGGAAGGCCGCTACTACCACGACTACCCGCGCTACCGGCCCGGCGCGGACCTCGGCGGGGACGCCGGGTTCCACCGGTTCACCGAGGCCGCGCGCGAGCTCGGCGTGCGGCTGATGCCGATGTTCGGCGGGCACGGCGCCAACGTGACCGCCTACCCGGACTGGGAGCGGTCGGTGATCCGCAACGACACCGGGCGCTACGCGGAACTGCTCAACCGGCCCGACTGGGACGGCGACCGCACCGGCGAGGGCGACCAGGTGTTCCTCAACCCGGGCGAGCCGCGGTTCCGGGCGCACCTGGTCGAGTCGGTGTCGGCGATCGTGCGCGAGTTCGGGGTGGACGCGGCGTTCTTCGACACCCTCGGCTACTGGTTCAACGATCCGCGGTTCGAGCTGGTGGACGGCTACCGGCGGCTCGTCGCGGAGCTGCGCGGCCGGCACCCGGAACTGCTGCTGGCCGCGGAGGGCTGGTGGGACGCGCTGTCCGCGCTGTTCCCGCTGAGCCAGCAGTGGTTCGGCGTGGACCGGGACCTGCGGGAGCCGCGGGTGCTGACCCGGTACGCGCGCACCACCGGGCACCTCGCGGAGGGCACGCCCGGGCCCGGCAGCACCGGGGTGCACGAGAAGGGCTTCGTGCGCCGGCCCGCGGACGTGGCCCGGCCCGGGCACATCCCGGTCGTCGGCATCGTCGGCGACACGCTCGCCGAGCACGCGGACGAGGTCGCCGCGATCGCCCGGTGGGCCCAGGCGCACCCGCCGAGGTGAGCCGGGCCGGGTGCGGTCGGCCGAACGGGCGCGCCGGGGCGGGCGGCGAGCGGCACGCCCTCGGGCGAGCGGGCCGTTCGCCCCGCGGGTCAGGTGGTGCGTTCGTGGGACTCGGCGCGCAGGGCTTCCAGGACCGCGCGGATCGCGGGCCGGTCCGTGGCGCCGCGCCGGGTCACCGCCTCCACGTTGCGGCCCGCGCGCACCCCGGCCAGCGGGCGCAGCACCAGATTCGGGTTGTCCAGCACGAACCGCGGCAGCAGCGCCACCCCGTGCCCCGCCGCGACCAGCGCCTCGGTGATCCGGAAGTCGTTGATCCGCTGCACCACCTCCGGCCGGGTCCCGGTCCGCACCGCCAGCGAGCGCAGCACGTCGTCCACCGGGAACCCCACGTCCACCCCGATCCACGGCTCCTCGGCCAGCTCGGTGAGCTCCACCCGGTCCTTGCGGGCGAGCCGGTGGTCCGGCGGCAGCGCCACGTCGAGCGGTTCCCGGTACAGCGGCGTGATCTCCGCGCGGGCCGCGTCGAACGGCGGCGCGTGGTCGTCCCGGTGCGTCATCAGCACGTCGAAGTCGGCGAGCAGGCCCGGCACCTCCGACGGCTGCATGTCGACGTCGTGGAACTCCACTCGCAGCTGCGGCTGCGCGGCGAGCCTGCTCAGCAGACCCGGCAGCACCAGCAGCGCGCCGGACGGGAACGCGGCCAGCCGCACCGTGCCGCGCGGTGCCGAGCGGAAGCTGTTCAGCTCGGCGTCCATCCGCTCCAGCGCGGCCAGCACCTCGTCGGACCGCGCCACCAGCGCCCAGCCCGCGTCGGTGAGCCGCAGGCTGCGGCCCGCGGGTTCGGTCAGCGGCACGCCCGCCTCCGCTTGCAGCGCCTTGAGCTGCTGGGACACCGCCGACGGCGTGTAGTCCAGCGCTTTCGCCACCGCGGTGACGGTCCCCCGATCGGCCAGCTCGCGCAGCAGCCGCAACCTCCGAACCTCCATGAAGCGAAACTACACGGACGTTGCAGATAATCTCGCTTGTCCTTCATGGAGCGTCCGCGCAGGCTCGGTGCCGTGACCGCCCGAGACCGCCTCCTCGCCGCTTTCGTCGCCCTGCTGTGGGGCATCAACTTCCTCGCCCTCGACTACGCGCTGCGGTGGTTCCCGCCGCTGTTCTTCGCGGGGCTGCGCTTCCTGGTGATCGCGGTGCCGACCGTGCTGCTGGTGCCGCTGCCCGGGGTGAAGTGGCGGTGGCTGCTGGGCTACGGGCTCGGGTTCGGCACCGTGCAGTTCGCGTTCCTGTTCCTGGCGATGGACGCGGGCCTGCCGACCGGGCTCGCCTCGCTGGTGCTGCAGGCGTCCGCGCCGTTCACGGTGCTGCTCGGCGGGGTGCTGCTGCGGGAGCGGATCCGGCCGGTGCAGGCCGCGGGCATCGCGATCGCCGTGCTGGGCATGGCCGCCATCGGCTGGCACCGGGCGCAGGCGGCGGCGCTGCTGCCGGTGCTGCTCGCGCTGTGCGGCGCGCTGGGCTGGGCGATCGGCAACCTGTGCAGCCGCAAGGCGCAGGCGCCGAACCCGCTGCGGCTGACGCTGTGGATGTCGATCGTGCCGCCGGTGCCGATGTTCGTGCTGTCCGCGTTCCTGGAAGGGCCCGGCACCGGCTGGCGGGCGGTCGCCGGTTCCGTGCTGTCCCCCGCCGGGTGGGCGGCGCTGGGCGGGCTGGCGTTCACCTCGCTGCTGGCGACCGTGGTCGGCTCCGGGCTGTGGACGACGCTGCTGGCGCGGTACCCGGCGAGCACCGTGGCACCGTTCTCGCTGCTGGTGCCGATCGTCGGCGTCACCTCGGCGTGGCTGGTGCTGGGCGAGCAGCCGCACCCGGTCGAGCTCGCCGCCGGGGCGGTCGTCGTCGGCGGAGTCCTCCTCGGCAGCCGCCCGCCCCGCGCCACCCCGCCACCCCTCGAACCCGTCGCGCCCCCGCTCGAAGCGGCACCGGCGACCGGAGAACACCGGAACGCGTGACCGGCCCCCGCGGAGCGGCAGGAGGTCCCACGGGCGCGATGCCCCACCGGCGCGTCCGGACGGCCCGGCCTGGGGAGCCTCATCGGAGTCGCAGCAGACGTCGACGAGCGCGATGCCGGGACCGCCGCGGTCAGTAGGTGAAGCGGTGGGTCTTCTCCGGGTGGAGGGTGCAGCGGAGAACTCCGGCGGCGAGCATGGCGTCGAGGTCGGCGATGCGCGTCGGGTCGGTCAGGTCCCAGTAGCGGGCGGCGAGGCGGCGGGCCAGGTCCTCCGCCCCGTCCGGTTCGAAGGTGACGCGACCGGCCACCGACACCCAGTGCTCGCGCTCCCCCACCGGGGCGGCGACGACGAGCGAGGCGCGCGGATCGCGCTCCAGCCGCCGCACCTTGAGCGAGCCGGGTTCGGTGAACAGGTGGATCGTGCCGTCGGCGGCGGCGTCGAACCAGACCGGGCGGGGTTGCGCCGGGACCGGGGCCGCCGCGACGGTCAGGAAACCGTGCAGCGGGCGCCGGAGGAGTGCGAGGTCTTCGGTGGTCGGGGTGCCGGTGTTCATGGTCTTCCCTCCGCTTTCGCCGTGTGGTCGGAGAAGTGCTTTTCAGTCCTTTGTGGATGCAGATGGCCCGCCCGCCCCCGAGCGGCGCTCACCCCCAGGCGCCCGCCGCGGCGGCCCGCACCACGTAGTCCTCGAACGTGCGGGGCGCGCGCCCGAGCAGGGCCGCGAGTTCGCCGGTGGTCTCGGCGATCAGCCCGTCCGCCATCAGCTCGAACATCGCGACCACGTCGTGCGCGTCCGCCGCGGGCACGCCCTCCGCGATCAGCGCCGCCTCGTACGCGGCGGGCGCGGTGCGGCGGTAGGTGATCGACCGCCCGGTGGCGCGGGAGATCAGGTCGACGACCTCACCGAAGGTGATGGCGCGCGGTCCGGACAGCTCGTAGGTCCGCCCGGCGTGCCGTCCCGGCTCGGTGAGCACCGCGGTGGCGGCGTCGGCGACGTCCTCGACGTCGATGAACGGTTCCGGCACCGGCCCCGCGGGCAGCGCGAGTTCCCCGGCCAGCAGCGCGGGCAGGAACACCTCCTCGTCGAAGTTCTGCGCGAAGTTCGACGCGCGCAGCACCGTCCACTCCAGCGCCGAACCGCGCACCGCGTCCTCCGCGGACCGCATGTCCCGCCCGAAGTCCGACTCCCCCCAGCGGTCGGCACCGCGCCCGGACAGCAGCACCAGCCGCCGCACCCCGGCCGCCGCGGCGCGGGCCACGAAGTCGTGCGCGGGCCCCGGTTCGCGCGGCGCCACCAGGTACACGGCGTCCACGCCGCGCAGCACCGCGTCCCAGCCCGCCGGGTCGTGCCAGTCGAAGCGGGTGGCGCTGGACCGGGACGCGGCCCGCACCGGGACGCCGCGCAGCCGCAGCCGGGGGACGATGCGGCGGCCGGTCTTGCCGGTGGCGCCGAGGACGAGGGTCGTGTCGGTCATGCCACCGATTCAACGCGCCCGGACCGGACGCGCACATGGGTGAAGAGCCGGATCGCCTGTCCGTTCGTCTACGCTCGACGGGGTGGATGCGTTCAGCGACTTGATCCGCGGGGTGCGGGCGCACGGTTCCCTGTTCGGCACGACGACCGTCTCGCCGCCGTGGTCGCTGCACTTCGCGGACGGCGCGCCGCTCACGCTCGTCACCGCGCTGACCGGCTCGGGCTGGGTCGTGCCTGCGGGCCTGCCGCCGGAGCGGCTGCGCGCCGGGGACACGATGATCGTGCGCGGACCGGGGACGTTCGCCTTCGTCGACGAGGTCGGCACGAGCGCGGAGCCCGTCGAGTGCGGGGTGGACTGCGCGACGCCGGAGCAGGGCGGCGCGCGGCACCGGCTCGGCTGGAGCGACCCGGCCGGGGACGCGGGAGCGACCACGCTGATCACCGGCGCGTACCCGGCGCGCGGCGAGATCAGCCGCAGGCTGCTGGACGCGCTACCGGTGCTGCTGCGGGTGGACGCCGGGGGCACCGCGGACCCGGTGCTGGAGCAGCTGGCCGCCGAGGTCGCCGTGGACGCGCCCGGCCAGCAGGTGGTGCTGGACCGGCTGCTGGACTGGATGCTGGTCTGCACGCTGCGCTCGTGGTTCGACCGGCCCGGCGGCGAACCCCCGGCCTGGTGGGCGGCGCAGCACGACCCGGTGGTGGGCGCCGCGCTGCGGCTGCTGCACGAGGAACCGGCGGCGCCGTGGACGGTCGGCGCGCTGGCGTCCCGCACCGGGGTGTCGCGGTCGACGATGGCGAAGCGGTTCGCGGAACTGGTGGGCGAGCCGCCGTTGACGTACCTGACGCGCTGGCGGATGACGCTGGCCGCGGACCTGCTGGTGGACCGGGAGGCGGCGACGGTCGCGGAGGTCGCGCGGACCGTCGGCTACGCGGACCCGTTCGGGTTCAGCTCCGCGTTCAAGCGGGTCCGCGGCATCAACCCGAGCGAGTTCCGGCAGGCGGCGGCCCGCTGATCTCCTCCGCGTAGTGGCAGGCGACCCGGTGCCCGGTGCCGAGGGTGCGCAGCTCGGGGCGTTCGGTGTCGCACCGCTCCGGCCGCCGCCACGGGCAGCGGGTGTGGAAGCGGCAGCCGGTGGGCGGATCGGCCGGGGACGGCAGGTCGCCGGAGAGCAGGATCTGCTCGCGCCGGTCCTCCACCCGCGGGTCGGGCACGGGCACCGCGGACAGCAGCGCCTTCGTGTACGGGTGGCGCGGCGCGGTGTACAGCTCGTCGGACCCGGCCTCCTCCACGAGCCCGCCGAGGTACATGACGCCGACCCGGTCGGCGATGTGCCGCACCACGGCGAGGTCGTGCGCGATGACCAGGTAGGTGAGGCCGAACTCGCCCTGGAGGTCTTCCAGCAGGTTCACCACCTGCGCCTGCACCGATACGTCCAGCGCGGACACCGGCTCATCGGCGATGACCAGGTCGGGTCCGACGGCGAGCGCCCGGGCGATGCCGATGCGCTGGCGCTGCCCGCCGGAGAACTCGTGCGGGTACTTGCGCAGCGCCGAGACGGGCAGGCCCACCGCGGCGAGCAGCTCGCGCAGCCGGGCGGCGGTCGAGTCGCGGCCCCGGTCCAGGTCGTGCGCGCGCATCCCCTCCACCAGCAGCGCCTCCACGGACTGCCGCGGATCCAACGAGGACAGCGGGTCCTGGAACACCATCTGCATGCGGCGGCGCATCCGGCGCAGCGATTCGCCCTTCATCCCGGACAGGTCGGTGCCGTCGAACACGACGCGGCCGCCGGTGGGCCGTTCGAGCCGCAGCAGGGCGCGGCCGAGGGTGGACTTCCCGCAGCCGGATTCGCCGACGAGGCCGTAGGTCTCGCCGCGCCGCACGCCCAGCGTCACCCCGTCCACGGCGTGCACGTGGCCGACGGTGCGGTCCAGCACCACGCCGCGCTTGATCGGGAAGTGCACGGCGAGGTCGGTGACCTCGACGAGCACCTCGCGGTCCGCGGTGCCGGCAGGCGCGGCGAGCGCGCCGGGTGTCGTGTTCGTCATGACTGCTCCGCGGTGCTGGCGGCGATCTCCCGGACCGGGTTGTGGCAGCGCAGCAGCCGCGCTCCCACGTCGATGGACGCGTCCGGTGGTTCCTGCCCGCACACGTCGAGGGCGTTCGGGCAGCGCGGGCTGAACGCGCACCCGGTGTCCCACGGGATGTTGTCGCTCACCGAGCCGCGGATCGGCGCGAGCCGCCGCCCGCGCGGCGAGTCCAGCCGCGGCACCGAGGCGAGCAGCCCCGAGGTGTAGGGGTGGCGGGGCCGGGCGAACAGCTCGTGCCGGGTGGCGCGCTCCACGACGCGGCCCGCGTAGAGCACGTTCACCTCGTCGCACAGCCCGGCGACCACCCCCAGGTCGTGCGTGATCATGATGAGCGCGGTGCCGGTATCGGCGACGAGCGTGGCCAGCAGGTTCAGGATCTGCGCCTGGATCGTCACGTCGAGCGCGGTGGTCGGCTCGTCGGCGATGAGCAGCCGCGGCCGGCAGGCCAGCGCCATCGCGATCAGCGCGCGCTGCCGCATCCCGCCGGAGAGCTGGTGCGGGTACTCCTTGAGCCGCCGCGTCGGGTCCGGGATGCCGACGCGGCGCAGCAGGTCCGCGGCCTCCGGCATGGCCTGCTTGCGGGCGAGGCCGCGGTGCCGCTCGATGACCTCGGAGACCTGCAATCCGATCGGCACCACGGGGTTCAGCGAGGTCAGCGGGTCCTGGAACACCATGCCGAGGTCGCTGCCGCGCCGCCGGTCCAGCTCCTTCTTGCCGAGCGAGAGCAGTTCGGTGCCGTCGAACCGCACGGAGCCGCCGACTTCGGCGCCGCGCGGCGGCAGCAGGCCCATGATGGCGAGCGAGGTGACGGACTTGCCGCACCCGGATTCGCCGACGAGCCCGACGGTGCGGCCCGGTTCGACGTCGAAGGAGATGCCGTCGACCGCGGTGACCGGTGGTTCGCCGCGGCGCGCGAACACCACCGACAGGTCGCGGACTTCCAGCAGTGCCATATCCGAGGTCCTCACAGGTGGGTGGTCGCGGGCGGCGCGCTCAGCGCCGCCGCTTCGGGTCCAGTGCGTCCCGCAACGACTCGCCGACCAGGGTGAAGCCGAGGGCGACGAGGATGATGCAGCCTGCGGGCCAGAACGCCAGCTGCGGGTGCGAGTCGATGACGTCCTGCGCACCCCCGAGCATCTGGCCCCATTCCGGCACCGAGTCGTCGGCGGCGCCGAGGCCGAGGAACGACAGCGCCGCCGCGTCGATGATCGCGGTGGCCAGCACGAGCGTGGCCTGCACGATCACCGGTCCGAGCGCGTTGGGCAGCATGTGCCGGAACACGATGGCGCTCTCCCGCACGCCCAGCGCCCGCGCGGCGAGCACGTGGTCGCTGGCGCGCTGGGCGAGCATGGTGCCGCGCAGCAGCCTGCCGAAGATCGGCACCTGCACGAGCGCGACGGCGAGGATCACGGTGAACCGGTTCTGCTGGGTGAACAGCGCCCCGATGGACACGGCCAGCAGCAGCGACGGGACGGACAGCAGCACGTCCACGACGCGCATGACGAGCGCGTCGACCCAGCCACCGAACGCGCCGGCGAGCAAGCCGAGGACCAGCCCGCCGCCGAGCCCGATGACGGTGGCCAGCAGCGCCACCAGCAGCGTCTGCTGCGAGCCGAGCAGCAGCCGGGACAGCAGGTCGCGGCCGTACTGGTCGCCGCCGAGCGGATGTCCGGGCTGCGCGGGCGGAATCGTGTTGTCGGCGCGCGAGACCTGGTTCTCCAGCAGGTGCAGCCCGGGGTCGTGCGGGGCGAGCAGCGGCGCCGACACGGCGAGCAGCACGAACAGTCCGATGAGGGCGGCGCCGACGAGGAACACGGGGCTGTACCGCAGCCGCCGCCACGCGGAGGCGACGAGGCTGACGCCGAGGTCCGCCGCGGCCAGGTCGTCGATGCGCGCCTTGCGCGCGGTCCGGGTCACCACGGTCACCTCGCCCGCAATCGGGGGTCGATCAGCGCGTACGAGAGGTCCACGAGCAGGTTGACCACCACGTACACCATCGCCGCCGCCAGGATCACCACTTGCAGCACCGGGAAGTCCTTGCGCTCGAAGCCGACGGCGACGGCCTGGCCGATCCCGGCGATGTTGAACACCCGCTCGGTGAGCACCGCGCCGGCCAGCAGCGCCCCGGTCTGCAGCCCGACGGTGGTGACGACCGGCAGCATCGCGTTGTGCAGCACGTGCCTGCGCCGGATCACCGCGCCGCTGAGGCCTTTGGCGCGGGCGGTGCGCACGTAGTCCTCGTCGAGCACGTCGAGGACGGCGGCCCGGGTGATCCGGAAGATCACCGCGAACGGGATCGTGGACAGCGCGACCGCGGGCAGCGCCAGGTGCACCAGCGCGTTCCACGCGGCGTCCCACTCGCGGGTGAGGAGCCCGTCGAGGACGTAGAAGCCGGTGACGCGGGTGGCGTCGAGCCCGATGTCCTGCCTGCCGGAGGCGGGCAGCCAGCCGAGCTGCACGGCGAACACGAACTTCAGCAGGAACGCCAGGAAGAACACCGGCACCGCGACGCCGACGAGCGACCAGGTGATGCTCAGGTTGTCCCACCAGCCGCCGCGGCGGCGCGCGGCGAGGTAGCCGAGCGGGATGCCGACGGCGACGGCGAGCAGCAGCGCCAGCAACGAGAGCTCGATGGTCGCGGGGAAGCGGGTGAGGAACACCTCCACCGCGGGCGATCCGCGCTGCACGCCGGTGGAGGTGCCGAAGTCGCCGCTGAGCGCGCGCAGCAGGAATCTCCCGTACTGCGACCAGATCGGCTGGTCCAGGCCGAGCTGCGCTTCGAGCGCGGCGCGGGATTCCGGGGTGGCGCGGTCGCCGAGCAGCGCCGACACCGGGCCGCCGGGCAGCAGCCGCAGCCAGCCGAACAGCAGCACGGACAGGACGAAGACGACGAGCACCAGCTGTGCCAGTCTCCGGATCGTGTAGCGGAGCAAGCGTCCCCCGGGTTGTGCGGTACTGCGTCCTCTGCGGGTCGGTTCGGGTCCGATGTGGACGGTGGATCCCCCGGTGCGGCCGCCGCGATCGCGCGGGATCGCGGCGGCCCCCGGGTCAGCCGGTGACGGTGACCCCGGCGAACTCCTCGGCGGTCAGCGGGGACGGGACGAGCCCGTGCACGTTCTCGCCGACGACGATCGCGGGCGGCGAGTGCGACAGCGGGACGGCGGGCAGGTAGTCGGCCAGCAACTTCCGGTTGACCTCCTGGTACATCCCGTTGCGCTTCACCTCGTCCGGTTCGCCGTCGGCGGCCCGGAGTTCGGCGGCCAGCTGCTCGCCCCACGGGGATTCCGCGGTGTAGAAGCGGTTCGTGGGCGTGCCGAAGAAGGTGCCGATGAAGTTGTCCGGCGTGTTGTAGTCCCCGGTCCAGCCGAGCAGGAACACGTCGGCGCGCGCGTTGTCCACGTCGTCGATGTAGCCGCCGTTCCACGGCTTGCTCACCGCGTTCACCGTGATGCCGACCTCGCGGAGGTCTTCGGCGAGCGCGTTGTAGATGCCCTGCGGGTCCGGCATGTAGGGCCGGGTGACCTCGGCGGGCCAGTAGAAGGTCAGGGTGAGGTCGCCGGCCCCGGCTTCGGCGAGCAGCTGCCGGGCGCGGGCCGGGTCGTGCGGGTACTGCTGCACATCGGGCGCCCAGCCGTCGACGGTGTCCGGGTAGAACTGGGTGGCGACCTCGGCGCCCTCGGGCAGGTTCGCCTTGACGAGGTTCTCCCGGTCCACCGCGTGCGCCAGCGCCTGGCGCACCCGCAGGTCCCGCAGCTTCGGGTTGTTCTTCTGCGTGATCCCCAGGTACATGACGTTGAACGGGTCGCGGACCTCGACCTGGTTCCCCGCGTCCCGCAACGACTTCAGGTCGGCGGCGTTGGGCAGGTCGTAGCCGTCGATGCCGCCCGATTCGAGTTCCTGCTTGCGGGTGGTCTCGTCCGGGATGATCCGGAACGTGAGGTCGTGCAGCTTCGCGGGCTCGCCCCAGTAGTCGTCGTTGCGCTCCAGCCGGATCGCGGCGTTGCCCTGGTCGTAGGAGACGAACCGGAACGGTCCGGTGCCGGTCGGGTGCGACTGCGCGTATTCGGGGTAGGCGAAGCTGTCGCCTTCGGCGCGCACGTCGTTGGCGCGGTAGCGGTCCATCGCGGTCGGCGACTGCATGCTGAACGCGGGCAGGCCGAGCAGGTCGGGGAACTTGGAGGTGGCGCGGGTGAGGTGCACGACCGCGGTCGCCGGGTCGGGGCTCTCGCAGGAGTCGTAGAGCGAGGGCCGCGCGCCGTCGGCGAACCCGCCGAAGTTCTCGATCCAGTAGTACGACAGCGCGTTGTTCTGCCCGGCGCCGGTCTGGTGGTACCAGCGCTCGAAGTTCTTGCAGACCGCGTCGGCGTCGAAGGCGGTGCCGTCGTGGAACTTCACGCCCTGCCGCAGGTGGAAGGTCCAGGTCGTGCCGTCGGGGGTGTGCTCCCAGCGTTCGGCGAGCTCCGGTTCGACGTCGGCGGTGCCCGCCTTGAATCCGACGAGGCCTTCCATGATCTGGCGGGTGACGCGGAACGTCTCGCCGTCCGAGGCGTAGAACGGGTCGAACAGGTCGGGGGCGCCCGCGGCGCCGAAGGTGAGGCTGCCACCGTCGCCGCCGCCCTCGCCGCGTTGGGATTCGGCGCATCCTGCCGCTGCGGCCGCCACGAGCGCGCAGGTGATCCCCGCGATCGCGGCCCGGCGCCGGACGCCGGGCGAGTGCGGTCTCGACGGAGCTCTCATCACAGCACCTCGATGTGTCTCAGGTCTCACATTGCGGAGAACAATAGCCCGCGAAACGCCGCCGCCGAAGTAGGTCAGGTTACGATCTCGCTACCCTCGCAGAATCGGCGCGCACGAATTTTCCCAGCGATCACCAGAAATTCTGGCAATGCCAGACTATGCCCTTGACCTGCTATTTCACTGCGGCAACCGAGTCCGAATTCCCGCACTAACGCGGTTTTCCGAGCGCATAATTGACCCGGATGGCGCAACCCGGTGCACCGTTCACCGCCGCATTCCGCGCGATATCGGGGAAATGATCTTCAGCGTTCCGCGGTCGATTCCCGGTTCCGGACGACCGCGATTCCCGCCGGACGGATCAGCCGGGTGCACCGGTCGCGGCGGGCCCGATGCGGACGTCCGCGCGGGCGCGGGTGCCGTCCGCGGCGAACCACTCCTGCTCGAAGCGCTGCCAGCGGCGCAGCTCGCCGCGCGCGTCCTCGCCATCGCGCGCCACGGCCCGCTCCAGCCGCAGCGCCGCGCCCACCGGCTCTACCCAGACCACTGTGGACAATCGGGGCGCGATGGCGGCGCGGGCGGCGGAAACCCCTTCCAGCACCAGGACTTCCGGCACCGGCACCGGCACGTGCGCGCCCGGCACCGGACGCCCGCCCGGCCACTCGGTGCGCCGGTACCCGCCCGGCGACCCCGCGGCCAACGGCTCCAGCACCCCCGCGCGCAACCGCGGCCACCACTCCACCGGCTCGTCCCAGGTGGCGAAATCATCGGTGCGGACCAGCCGGGCGTCGACCGCACCCAGCCGGGACAGCAGCAGATCGGCGAACGTGGACTTGCCCGCACCGGACGGCCCGTCCACCGCCAGCACCCGCACCGGGCCCAGCCGCGCGGGCGCCGCCAGCAGGTGCGCGATCGCCGCCTCGGCGGCCCGGTCGAACTCGCTCACCACCGCGCCTCGGCCCGGTGGCGGGACGCCCGGCGCCCCGCCACCCGCCTCACATCGCGCGGCGGCCCGACAGGGCGCGCCCCAGCGTCAGCTCGTCCGCGAACTCCAGGTCACCGCCCATCGGCAGCCCCGAGGCCAGCCGCGTCACGTTCAACCCGGGGAAGTCCCGCAGCATCCGCACCAGGTACGTCGCCGTCGCCTCCCCCTCGGTGTTCGGGTCCGTCGCGATGATCACCTCGGTGATCTCGTCGGTCCCGATGCGGGTCAGCAGCTGGCGCACCCGCAGCTGGTCCGGCCCGATGCCCGACAACGGGTCCAGCGCACCGCCGAGCACGTGGTAGCGGCCCTTGAACTCGCGGGTGCGCTCCACCGCGAGGACGTCCTTGGGCTCCTCCACCACGCACACCAGCGCGGTGTCGCGGCGCGCGTCCTGGCAGATCCGGCACTTCTCCTGCTCGGAGACGTTGCCGCAGATCTCGCAGAACATCACGCCTTCCTTGACCTTCTGCAGCACTTCCTGCAGCCGGGTCACGTCCGCCGGTTCCGCCGCGAGCAGGTGGAAGGCGAGGCGCTGGGCGCTCTTCGGACCGATGCCGGGCAGCCTGCCCAGCTCGTCGATCAGATCCTGGACCGGACCTTCGTACACTGTGGACTCTCCGTCACATGCCGGGCAGGCCGAGCCCGCCCAGTCCCTGACCGCCGCCCAGCGCGCCGGTCACCGGGCCCATCTTCTCGGCCTGGAGCTCCTGCGCGGCCCGGTTCGCGTCGCGCACCGCCGCCACCACCAGGTCCGAGAGCGTCTCGGTGTCCTCGGGGTCGGCAGCCTTCGGGTCGATGGTCACCGACTTGAGCTCGCCGGTGCCGCTGACGACCGCCGTCACCAGCCCGCCGCCCGCGCTGCCGGTCGCTTCCGCGTCGGCGAGTTCCTGCTGCGCGCTCATCAGCTGCTGCTGCATCTGCTGCGCCTGTTCCATGATCTGCTGCATGTTCGGCTGGCCGCCCGGTTGCACCGTGGTCCTCCAGAGCTGTTCGCGGTCGCCGCTGGGATTCGTCGCGTGGGCTGTCGATCGCGCCCGGCGTTCCGGCTCGACCGGCCCGAACCCAGCGTGGGCACGTGCCCGGAACGGGCACTCCGCCCAGGGTAGTCGTGCCGGGCCCGCCCCGGCCGCGACCACCCGCCGTGTCGGCCCGCGGCTCAGCTCGGCCGGTGGAAGGTGACGGTGAGGCCGCCGCACGACGGGCAGTTGCGCATGACGTCGTTGCCCGGTTCCTGGTCCTGCTTCGACCACGCGTACGCGCGCGGGCAGTGCTCGTTGAGGGCGTCGCTGTACGAGGTCTTCTCGTCCCGGCTCGGGTTCGTGCACAGCTGCGGCTGCCCGTCCTCGCCGCCGGTGAGGTCCTCCGGCGGGCAGTGCGCCAGCAGCGGTTCCGCGCAGCCGACCTGCTCGCACTGCCCGGAGTCCGGCGGCGGGTCGGAGTCGTCCGGTTCGATCGTGATCGGCAGCGACACCGCGTTGACGTAGCTGACGTTGTACCAGGGGGCGTCCGGGTCGGCGGGGTCGAAGTTGAACTCCGCCAGCCCGGCCGGTTCCTCCCCGGTGGTGCAGGTGTCCGCCTCCGGGCCGCAGTCGCCGATGGCGCAGTGGAAGTCGGCGCCCGGTTCGCCGGAGCAGCCCTGGCGGGCGAAGAACTTCCCGCGCCAGTGGCCCGCCTCGCCGGACTCGGGGACGGTGATCGTCGCGGACTCGCCGTCCGCCAGCACCGGCAGGCCGGTGAGCTGCGGTGAACCGTCCGGGTTGACGGTGCTGCCGATCCACAGCTCCTCGCCGGAATCGTTGACGAAGGTGACGGTGTGGTCCGGGGTCTCCTGGCGATCCGGGGTCTCCTGCGCGGTGGCCGACGCCGCCCCGGTGAGCAGGAGCAGGCCGGCGAGCAGGCACGCTGATGTCCGCATGGGTCCTCTTCGAGCAACGCGGCGGCTGAGCGGTCGCCGATCATCGTAGAACGCCGGGGCGGCCCTGCCGGTGCGGCGAATTTCCCAGGGTCCGGGCGGACCGGTTTCACCCCTGCGGCGGTAGCACCCGGCTCCGCCGGGTGGCCGGACGCGATCCGGCGGACGGCCCCGCCGCGTCGCCCACCGGCCGCAACGATCAAGGTGTTGATCACCACCTACCGGCAGGTCCCCGCGCGTCCCGCGCGTGACAAGGTGAGCGCATGGCGGTGGACATGGTGCGGTTGCTGGAACTGGCGAGCTGGCGGGCGTTCGACGTGGACGAGGCGGGGCGCGTGCTCGCCGGGTCCGACGAATCGGGCTCCACCCAGCTCGTGGAGCTCTCCCCCAACGGCGGCGCGACGGCGCTGACCGCGCTGTCCGGGGCGGTCACCGGCCGCTACCTGCCCGGCGAGCGCGCGGCGATCATCCAGCACGACACCGGCGGCAACGAGCGCGGTCAGCTGTCCCTGATGCGCCTGGACCGCCGCCGCACCCGGCCCGCCGAGCTCGACGACCTGCAGCCGCTGGTCCGGGACCCGCGCTACGTGCACCGGCTGCTGGACGTGCTGCCCGGCCGGCTCGTGTACGCCACGAACCGACGCAACGGCGTCGACTTCGACGTGGTCATCCGCAGCGCCCTCACCGGCGAGGAGATCGTCGTCTACGACGGCGGCGGCATGGTGCAGGAGGCCGCGGCCTCCCCCGACAGCCACTACCTGGCGCTGACCCTGCCCGGTGAGCAGCCGATGTCCGACCAGGTGCTGCTGGTCGACACGATGCCCACCACCGACGGCGAGCGCCTCCGGGTGCTCACCGGCCCCGGCGAGCACACCCGCAACACGCACGTCCGCTGGCTGCCCGACGACTCCGGGCTGGTGGTGAGCAGCAACGCGGACCGGGACCGCGTCGGCGTGGCCCGCATCGACCCGCGCACCGGCGACCGCACCTGGCTGGTGACCTCCGAGGAGCACGACCTGCTCGGCTGGCTGGCGCCGGACGGGAACTCGCTGCTGGTGCAGACGAACGACGACGGCGCGGGCCGGCTGGCGCTGCACGACGCGCGGACCGGGCGGCTGCGCCGGGAGGTCCCGCTGCCCGCCGACGGCTGGTGCGCGTTCCCGCTGCCCTCCCCGGTGTGGTCCCCCGATTCGCGGCTGGTCGCGCTGTCCTTCAGCGCCCCCGACGTGCCCGGCGACGTGCTGGTCCTCGACGCCGAGCAGGAGGACCCGCCGCTGGCGATGACCGACTCGGCGGCCGCGCTCGCCGGGGAACGGCTGGTGACGCCGTCGGTGCACCGCGTCCCCGCACCCGACGACGAGCAGGTGCCGTGCTTCGCGTACCGGCCCGCGGACCCCACCGGCTCCTCGGTGCTGATCATCCACGGTGGGCCGGAAGGCCAGTCGGTGCGCACCTTCAACCCGATCGTGCAAGCACTCGCCGCGCAGGGCCACACCGTGCTGGTGCCGAACGTGCGCGGCTCCACCGGCTACGGGAAGCGCTGGTACAGCGCCGACGACGGGCGCAAGCGGCTGGACTCGGTGCGGGACCTCGCGGCGCTGCACGACTGGCTGCCGAGCCTCGGGCTGGACCCGGCGCGGTCGGCGCTGTGGGGCGGCTCGTACGGCGGGTACATGGTGCTGGCCGGACTGGCGTTCCAGCCGGAGCGGTGGGCCGCCGGGGTGGACATCGTCGGCATCTCCTCGCTGGTGACGTTCCTGGAGAACACCTCGCCGTACCGGCGGGCGCACCGCGAGCGCGAGTACGGGTCGCTGGCCGCGGACGCCGAGTTCCTGCGGGAGGCCTCGCCGCTGACGCACGTGGACGCGATCTCGGCGCCGCTGTTCGTGATCCACGGGGCGAACGACCCGCGGGTGCCGCTGTCCGAGGCGGAGCAGCTGGCGACGGCGGTGCGCCGCGGCGGCGTCGAGTGCGAACTGCTCGTCTTCGACGACGAGGGCCACGGCTTGGCGAAGCGCGCCAACCGCCTCGACGCCTACCCGCGGGCGCTGGCGTTCCTCACCCGCCACCTGATCTGACGCACCAGGTGAATGGCCCACTCGCCCATTGAGGTTGGGCGGATGGGCCATTCACCTGCGCGGGACCGTCACTCGTCGATCTTGCGGGCGCCCAGTTCGGCGGCGAACAGCTGGACGGCCTCTTCCTCCCGGCCGCGGCGCGGCGCCGCTTCGGCGGCCGATGCAGGGGAGGAACCCGCGATCATCGACTCCTCGTCCTCATCGTCGTCCGGCGGCGGCGGTGCCGCGGGCGGCGGGTACGCGTCCTCCGGCGGAGGTTCGTCCTCGGGCGGCGGCTCCGGGGGCGGCGGGATGTCGTCGGAGCGGCCCCGGCCGGACGACGCACCGCGGCGGGCCGGGGCGGGGCGGCGCTGGCCGTTGCCGTTGCCGTTGCCGGATTCCGGCGGGCGCTGCTCCTGCTGCTGCGCGGCGCTCGGCCTGCTGTAGGTCGGCGGCGCGGCGGGTTGGGCCGGCTGCTGCGGGGCGGGCTTCGCGGCCCCGGCGGGGCGCTGCGGCGGCGGGGCGGACCCGGCTTCGACGCAGCGCACGTCGTAGTCGGTGCCCGCGCCGAGCACCTCGGCCATCGCCTCGCGCACGAAGTCGATGCGCCGCTGCTGCGCGAACTGCTTCACCAGCCCCGAGGTGGGCATGGTCAGCACCAGCGTGCCGTCGGCGTAGTCGTGCACCGTCGCGTTGAGCAGCAGCGCCTGGGTGGGCCGGTTGCGCTGGGCGACGGCGCGCAGCAGGTCGGTCCACACCCGGCGCACGTCGGCGGCGCCGAAGCCCGCGGAGTGCGCGGCGCCCGGGTCGGCGACGGCCGGTTCGGCCGGTTCGGAGTGCGCGGGCTGCGGAGCCGGCGCGGCGGCCTGCTGCGGTGCGGGCTGCTGGGGCGCGGCCTGCTGCGGTGCGGGCTCGGGACTCGCGGGCGCTTCCTCCGGGGCCGGGCTCGGCTGAGCCGGGGCGGCCTGCTGGGCTGCGCCCTGCGGAGGCTGTTCCTGCGGAGGCTGTTCCTGCGGAGGCTGTTCCTGCGGAGGCTGTTCCTGCGGAACCTGGGTCTGCGGCGCTCGGGCCTGCGGAGCCTGCGCTTGCGGAGCCGGTTCCTGCTCCGCCGGGGCGGCCTCCTGCGGTGCCGGAGCCTGCGGCGCGCCGCGCTCCTCGGCCCGGGGTTCGGCCGACGGCTGCCGGTCGCTGGGCCGCTGGAACACCCGCTTCCCCGCGGCCGCGTCCCCCGCGGGAGCAACAGCGGCGGCCGGAGCGGCGGGTGCCGCGGCCCCGTCGGTCCCGGCGGGCGGCGCGAGCGTCATGCGCCGTTCGACCTGCTCGACGCGCTGCAGCAGCGCGCTCTCCGATTCGGACACGGCGGGCAGCATCATCCGGGCGCACAGCAGTTCCAGCAGCAGCCGCGGCGCGGTCGCACCCCGCATGTCCTGCAGCCCGGTGTGCACGATCTCGGCGAACCGGGACAGCGTCGCGGCGCCGAGCTGCTCGCTCTGGGTCTGCATCTTGGTGAGCTCGTCGCCCGCAGCATCGATGAGCCCGCGGCTGCCCGCGTCGGGCACCGCGTGCAGCAGCACCAGGTCGCGGAGCCGGTCGAGCAGGTCGGTGGCGAAGCGGCGCGGGTCGTGCCCGGCTTCGACGAGCTTGTCGACGGTGCCGTACACCGAGGCGCCGTCCCCGGCGGCGAGCGCGTCCACCATGTCGTCGATGAGCGCCACGTCGGTGACGCCGAGCAGCGCGACCGCCCGCTCGTAGGTGACCCCGTCGTCCCCGGCGCCGGCGAGCAGCTGGTCGAGCACGCTGAGCGTGTCGCGCGCCGAACCGCCGCCCGCGCGGATCACCAGCGGGTACACGGCCGGTTCGACCTGCACGCCCTCGTCGCCGCAGATGCGTTCGAGCAGTTCGCGCATCACCCCGGGCGGCATCAGCCGGAACGGGTAGTGGTGCGTCCGGGACCGGATGGTGGTGAGCACCTTGTCCGGTTCGGTGGTGGCGAACACGAAGATGAGGTGTTCGGGCGGCTCTTCGACGATCTTCAGCAGGGCGTTGAAGCCCTGCGTGGTCACCATGTGCGCTTCGTCGATGATGAAGATGCGGTACCGCGATTGGGCGGGCGCGAAGAAGGCCCGGTCGCGGAGTTCGCGGGTGTCGTCGACGCCACCGTGGCTGGCCGCGTCGAGTTCGACGACGTCGACGCTGCCCGAGCCTTCCGGGGCGAGCGCCACGCACGAGTCGCACTCCCCGCACGGGTCCGGCGTGGGCCCCTGCGCGCAGTTCAGCGACCGGGCGAGGATGCGCGCGCTGGACGTCTTGCCGCAGCCGCGCGGCCCGGAGAACAGGTACGCGTGGTTGATGCGCTGCGCCGACAGTGCGGTGCGCAGCGGTTCGGTGACGTGCTCTTGGCCGACGACCTCAGCGAAGGTCGCCGGACGGTACTTGCGGTAGAGGGCGAGCGCCACGGTCGGAACCCTACGCGGTGGCACCGACGCCCCGGATCGGGACGTGGGGTGCGGGCGGCCGGGGAAAAGTAAGCGGGACCCCGTGCACCCGCCAGAGCCCGCTTACCCTTGCTGCCTTCCGGCCCTGGGGGAGTTCACAGGATGGACGCCGCACGGAGTCCCACCAAGAGTCTAGCGCGTACCCCGGCGGGCTTCGAACCCCCTCCGGGCCACCACCGGTGCGAGGCTCACCACCAGGGCCGGTCGTCGCCTGATTCGGCCGATTCGGGCATGATCTGCTGCATGTCTCTGCGGATCTCTTTTGCCGGTCGCCGGGCGCTCGTGCTCGGCAGTGCGGTCGCGGCTCTCGCGCTGACCGCGTGCACGCCCCCTGGTGCTCCGTCCACCCAGCCGCCCGGACCGGGCACGCCGCCGCCCCCGGAGGTGCAGGAGCAGCAGAGCGGCGGTGGCGGGCAGGCGTTCGAGGGCACGCTGGCGCAGCCCGGCGGGCAGGGGGGCGCGTTCACCTACAACCCGCAGCTGGCCCCGGAGGGCGCGCAGGTGAAGGCCACCGTCGACGGCTCCGAGCAGTCCACGGTGGTGACCTTCACCGTCTCGGGCCTGCAGCCGAACCGCGGGTACGCGGCGCACGCGCACGTGAACGCGTGCGGGCCGACCGGGGACGCGGCGGGGCCGCACTTCCAGAACAGGCAGGACCCGGCGGCGGGCCCGGGCAACCCGTCCTCGGACCCGGCGTACGCGAACCCGCAGAACGAGATCTGGCTGGACCTGCAGACGGACGCGCAGGGCGCGGGCAGCTCCACGGCGACGGTCCCGTTCGGGATCACCGGCGAGCGGGCCCCGAAGTCGATCGTGCTGCACGAGGAGTCGAACACGAACACCGGCGCGGGCCAGGCGGGCACCGCGGGTGGTCGTGCCGCCTGCCTGAACATCCAGTCCTGAGCCCGGCGGGGGGGGGGGGCGGGGGGGCGCCCCCCCCCCCCCCCCCGCCCCCCCCCCCCCCCGCGGGCGCGGGCCGCCCGCGCCCCCCCCCCCCCGGGGGCGCAA
>NZ_JBEYUS010000012.1:0-120787 GCF_040643635.1 Saccharopolyspora sp. NPDC047091 | reverse complement strand
GCCCGATCCGCCTGGGCGGGTGGGCCACTCACCTCGATCGAAACTGGGTAGACTGGTCTACCTAGTCGGGGAGGTCGGGATGACGGGTGCGCGGGTGAGCGCGCGCGAGCGGCTGCTGTCGGCGGCGGCGCGCCGCTTCTACCGGGACGGGGTGGCCGCGACCGGGATCGACGCGATCACCGCCGAAGCCGGGGTCGCGAAGATGAGCCTGTACAACAACTTCTCGTCCAAGGCCGACCTGGTGCGTGCCTACCTCGAAGCGCGGCACGAGGAGTGGCGGGAACTGCACCGGCGGCGGCTGGACGGGGTCGGGGACGCGCGCGGGCGGGTGCTCGCCGTCTTCGACGCCTACGCCGACCACGCGGAGCTCGCCCACGAGCACGGGTTCCGCGGCTGCGGCCTGCTCAACGCAGCCGCCGAACTGCCCGCGGGGCACGACGGCCGGGACGTGGTGCGCCGCCACAAGGAAGAGGTCGAATCGCTGCTCGCCGCCCCGCTCCGGGAACTGCTGCCCGACCGGCCCGACGACGCGCGAGCCGCCGCGGAACACCTGGCGTTCCTGCTGGAAGGCGCGATGGCCCGCGCCGGGCTCGAAGGCGACGGGGAACGGCTGCGGCGCGCGCGGGCGATGGCGGCGGACCTGGTGGACCGGCTGTGACGCGCGGCGGCAGCTCGCTCGGAGCGGTGGCGGTGCTGCTCGCGTCGGTGCTGTGGGCGACCACGGGGACCGCGGCGACGTTCGCGCCCGACGTGGGTCCGCTGGCGATCGGGGCCGTCGCGATGGGCACCGGCGGCCTGCTGCAGGCACTGGTCGCGGGGCCGCGCCTGGTGCGCGGGGCGCGGCTGCTGCGCGCCCGGCCGGTGCCGGTGCTGCTGGGCGCGGTGGCGGTCGCCGTCTACCCGCTGGCGTTCTACAGCTCGATGCACCTGGCCGGGGTCGCCGCGGGCACCGTGGTGTCGATCGGGTCGGCGCCGCTGGCATCCGCGCTGGTGGAGCGCGTGGTCGACGGGCGGCGGCTGACCCGCCGCTGGCTGCTCGGCGCCGGGCTCGGGTTGTCCGGGACGGTGCTGCTGTGCGCCGCCGAAGGCGGCGGGGCCGCGGTCGCGCCCGGGTGGGGGAGCGCGCTGGGCGTGGTCCTCGGCCTGGTGGCCGGGTGCACCTACGCGACGTACTCGTGGGCCGCGCACCGGCTGATCAGCGGCGGCGCTCCGTCCGCGGTGGCGATGGGCGGCATCTTCGGGCTCGGCGGAGTGCTGCTGCTGCCGGTGCTGGTGGCGACCGGGGCGCCGCTGCTCGTGTCGGCGACGAACGCGGCGGTCGGCGCGTACATGGCGCTGGTGCCGATGTTCCTCGGCTACCTGTTGTTCGGCTGGGGCCTCGGGCGGGTGGCCGCGAGCACCGCGACCACGTTGTCGCTGCTGGAACCGGCGGTGGCCGCCGTGCTCGCCGTGCTCGTCGTCGGAGAACGGCTGCCCGCCGCGGGCTGGACCGGCGTCGTCCTCATCCTCGGCTGCCTCGTCGTGCTCACCGCCCCGATGCCGGGAATCCGCCCGCGACTCGTCACCGCGCGCCGCCGCGCGGCGCACCCGGCACCTGCCCCGGCGGCGGAGGACTGAACGCGGAACCACCCCATCGGGCCTGCCTGCGGCGGGTGGCACCGGGGCACACTGCGATCAGTGTCTCCGCACCGGTCGTGGGGCGACGCGGGCCGACCTGGCCCGGGGTCCCCGGGGGCTCGGACGAGCCCCGTGGTGGAAGGGGCAGGGTCATGGCCGACGACGAGGAAACGAGGCCGAAGCGCAAGAAGATCGCTGAGCGGTGTGCAGTTCGCGTGGTGACCAGCCTGATCACCAACCTCGCGATCCGTCTGCTGCTCAACGAGATCGAGTGATCGTTCTTGCCACCCGGCGGGCCCGCCGCGCAGGCGGGCCCGCCCCCTCCCACAACCGTCCACTCCGGACGGATCTGTCCTGGCCCGGTCCGGGAAGCGGAATCTCGCCCCCGAACCGGGCGTGGTCAGAGCGGTCAGGGCCGGACGGTGATGATCGCGTCGAGCTCGACCAGAGCCCCTTGCGGCAGCGTCGGCGCGGGGAGGGCGGTGCGGGCGTGCCTGCCCGCGTCCCCGAGCACGTCGATCAGCAGCCGGGACGCGCCGTCGACCACCTCGGGCTGCTGGATCGCGTCCGGAGTGCTGTTCACCCAGGCGTTCACCTTGAGCACCCGCACCACGTTCTCCAGCCCCACCGCGTCGTCGACCCGCGCCAGCAGGTTCAGCGCGCTGACCCGCGCGGCGGCCACCCCGGCGGCCACGTCGGCGTCCGCGCCGAGCCGGCCGCCGAGGACCTCCCCGGCGGCCGTGCGGGAGATCTGCCCGGACACGTGCAGCAGTTCGCCGGACAGCACGGCGGGTTCGTAGGCGTACTTCGGCGGACCGAGCACCGGCAGTTCCAGGGACAGCTCGGCGAGCCTGCGGCGGACGGCGCTCACCACTTGCTCACCACGTAGGTCCGGTCCGCGCCGATGTACCAGAGGTCCTCGGTGCCGATGGCCACGTCGTCGTACCGCCACGGGATCTCGGCGGCGCCGAACGAGCCGACCTGCAGCACGTGCTCGTAGCCGGGCCGCAGCTCGTTGGCGAACGACTCCTGCTTGCCCATCAGGTGCCCGACGTTGCGCTTGCGGTACTCGGTGTTGAAGTCGACCTCGGTGCCGAGCACGCCGATCTCGCGCATCCGGTCCAGGTGCGGTGCGAGGTACTCCAGCGTCCCCTCGTGCACGTCCTGGCAGACCACGCCGGGGCGCAGCTGGCCGATGATGCCGTCGCGCACCACGTCGAAGAAGAACGCGTACGCCTCCTTCGCGCCCGCGGTGCGGGGCAGCGAGCGGGCCATGTCGGAGGTGGCGACGGTGACGCCGCCCGCCACGATCCGCACGCCCGCGTCGAGCTGGATGCAGGTGGTGTCCCGGTCGATCGGGAAGTCGACCGGCGGCCCGGGGAACAGCATCCGGTTCGACGAGTGCAGGTTGGTGAAGTACGGCTCGATGCCGAACGGGATGTCGCGCTCGGTGCGGAACTCGACGATCTTGTCGAGGTAGACGGCGTAGATGTCGAGTTCGCTGAACTCGCGGCCTTCCTCGATGCCCCGCTCCGCCCACGCGAGCGCGGCTTCGATGGCGAACACGCTGGTGCGCGCCGCGATGATCTGGAACGCGAGGTCTTCGCGGTCCCGGACGTCGCGCCAGTGCCCGAGCGCCGCGGAGATGCCGACGAGCTCGCTGCCCGCCTGCTCCAGTTCCCGGGCGAAGCCGATGCCGACGAACTCCTCCTCGACGCCGACGCGGGTGCCGGGGCTCAGCTCGGCGACGGCGGCCCCGAACGAGTCGTACCGGCCGGCGGGCGTGCCGGGCAGGCCGGGGGTGCCTTCCGGGGCGAGCACGACGAGGCGCCCGGCGGCGGGCAGCCACACGGCGACGGCGCCGTCCGGCCGGTCGTGCCCGGTGACCTCGGTGTGGTTGGGGGTGGCGGCCAGCAGCACCGCGTCCAGCCCGTGCTCGCCGGCGAGTGCGGTGAGCGCCGTGAACCGGGTGTCGTCGCCGTCGGGGAGTTCCGCGGCGAGCCCGTCGAGGTGGTCGACGCCGTCGATGAGCTTCTCCGCGACCCGCGCGCCCTCGGAGCGCCATTCGGCGAACCGGGCCAGCACCGACGCGGTGTCCACCTCGTGGGCGACCACCGGTCGCGGCGTGGTGGCGTCCACGGTGACCTCCAGGGCACCGCCGGCGGTGAACGCCCGGTGGTGGGCCAGCACGACGTCCGCGGCCAGGTGCACCCGCCCGTCCCCGGCGAGCTCGGCGACGAGCTCGGACAGCGAGCCCGCCACCCGGGTGCCTTCGACGACCCGCGGATCGATCGTCACCCACGGGGCGTAGAAGCGGATCTGCTCGGCAGGCACGCCGGCCGACAGCGCGTTGCCCTGCTCCTGCTGGCGCACCAGCAGGAGCCGCTCGCCGTCGCGCTCGGCGATCAGCGGGCTCACGAGCGGGTAGGAGTCGAGGCGGATCGCGGAGAACAGCAGGCTGCGCCGGGCGTTCAGCCCGTAGTGCTGCTCGACCAGTGCGTCGTCCGCGGTGAGGTGCAACATGTGTTCCTCCGGGGTCGTGATCAGCTGATGCCGGTGGTGACGCCGATGTGCGATTCGATCTCGGTCGCGTAGTCGGAGAAGGCGGGGGAGAAGCGGTGCTCCTTGCCGCGCGGTCGCGGCAGGTCGACGTCGACGTCGGCGACGATGCGGCCCGGCTTGTCGCCGACCACCACGACGCGGTCCGCCAGCCACACCGCTTCCGGGATGCTGTGCGTGACGAACAGGACGCTGCACCCGGTGTTGCGCCAGATCCGCTGGATCTCGAAGTTCATCGAGTCGCGGGTCATGGCGTCGAGCGCGCCGAACGGCTCGTCCATCAGCAGCAGCTCGGGCCGCGACACGAGTGCGCGGCAGATGGCGACGCGCTGCTGCATGCCGCCGCTGAGCTCGTAGGAGTAGCGGGTGGCCCGGTCGCCCAGGCCCACCATCTCCAGCAGTTCCCGGGCGTAGCCCTCGGCTTCGCGGTCGCGGGTGCCGCGGAACTCCAGCGGCAGCAGCACGTTGTCGAGGTTGTTCCGCCACGGCAGCAGCACCGGGCTCTGGAACACCATCGCGATGTCCTCGAGCCCTTCCTTGATGGGACGGCCCTTCACCAGGATCTCGCCCTCGGTGGGTTCCTGGAGCCCGGAGATCGTCTTCAGCAGCGTCGTCTTGCCGCTGCCGGACTGGCCGACGATGGAGACGAACTCCCCGGGGCGCACGCGGAAGTCCATGCCGCGCAGCACGGTGTTGTGCTGGCCGTCCCGCGACCGGAAGGTCTTGCCGACGTCGTTCACCGAAATCGCGTATTCGTGGCTCATCTGGGTCTCCGTCACGGCGTTGTGATCGTCTGGCCGCGGTGCAGCGGTTCGAGGTAGTCGTTGCTGTAGACGTCGGCGGGGGTGAGGTGCGCGTCCGGGCTCAGCCCGAGGAAGTCGCCCGCGACGTCGATCATCTGCTGGACGCCCGCGTCGTCCATCTCGCCGTATGCGTCGCCGGATCCCCAGTTCAGCTCGCACTGCTCGTTGATGGCGAGCACGACGGTGCGGTCCTCGTACCCGCTGACCTCGTTCCCGAAGTCCTGCGCGGCCTGCTCCGGGTGTTCGCACGCCCAGAGGAAACCCCGCTGCATCGCGCGGTTGAACCGCTTCACCTGGTCCGGGTGGGTGCGCAGCTTCTCGTCGGAGGCCACGATGCCGTTGCCGTACAGGTCGATGCCCAGGTCGGACCACTTGAGGACGGTGGCCTGCCGGTCGAGCGCGTCGATCGTCGGCTGGTCGGAGACGTAGAGCGCGAGGTTCGCGTCCCACTGCCCGGCGACCAGACCGGGCATCTTCGCGGCGCCGGTGGCGTGCACGACGCGCACGTCGTCGACGGCCATGCCGAGCTTGCTCAGCGCGTACGGCCACATCGCGGTCATCGCGCCGGTCGCTTCGGTGGCGACGGTCTTGCCCCGGAGGTCCTGCCAGTCGTCGATGCCGGTGCCCGCGAGGGCGATGACCGCGTAGGCCGACCGCGCCTGCACCAGGTTGACCTGCTTGACCTCGGCGCCGCGGCCTTGGCTGAGCACCGAGGATCCGTAGTCGGCCCACCCGAAGTCGACCTTGCCGGTGTCGACGGCGGTGACGGTGTTGGTGGAGCCGGAGCCCGGCATGACCTCCAGGTCGATGCCCTCGGCGGCGAAGAAGCCGCGTTCGACGGCCGACACGAACGGCGCGTGCTTCGGCAGCCAGCTGACGTCGAGCATCAGCGACATCCGGTCGCGCCCGGTGTCGGCGCCGCAGGACACCAGCGCCAGCATCGCCAGCACCGAGCCCAACGCGAGCAGCGTCCGCGCCCTCACCGGGTGTGCTGCTTCCACGGGACGAGCTTGCGCCCGGCGAGGTCGACCAGGAAGAACAGCACCAGCGCGATCGCGGCGAGCACGATGAACGCGGCGAACATCGACGGCAGATCGATCTGACTGTTCGCCAGCATGATCACGTAGCCGAGTCCCTTGGACCCGGCGATGAACTCGCCGACGACCGCGCCGCCGACGGCCAGCGAGATGGAGATCTTCGCGCCGGAGAGGATCGACGGGATCGCGTAGATGAACTCGATCTTCGTCATCTTCTTCCACTGCGAGGCCTTGTTGATCCGCGCCAGCTCCTGCAGCTCGTGCGGCACCGAGCGCAACCCGTCATAGGTGTTGATCACCAGGGGGAAGAACGCGATGGCCATCGCCACGAACGCCTTCGACTCGAAGCCGAAGCCGAACCACACGATGAACAGCGGCGCCAACGCGACCTTCGGCACCGTGTCGATCGCGATCAGCGCCGGGTACAGGAAGCTGCGCACCGTCGTCGAGTAGTGCAGCGCCGCCCCGCACAGCACGCCCAGCGCGGTGCCGAGCGCGAACCCGGCCAGCGCCTCCTGCAGCGTGATGAACGTGTTCTCCGCGAAGTAGCCGGGGCGTTCGGCGAGCTCTGCGAACGCGGAGAGCGGGCCGACCATCAGGTACTCCGGCGGGGCGAACACCCGCACGGCGATCTCCCACAGCGCGAACAACCCGACGATGCCGACGACGGCCTTGACGGCGGCGAGCACCGATTCCCGGTCCGGTCCGCGGCGGCGCGCCGGTTCCGCCGTGCGCTCGGCGGCAGGTCCCGGTGGCGCGGGTGCGCTCGGGGTCAGGGGTGGGGTCATGCGTTCCTCACAACATTGGAAGGTGCACGGACGAGGGACGGGGCCGGGTTCCGCGTCGGCCCCCGGCCCCGCGGATCAGGGGACGAGCGCGCGCGAGGCCGCGACCACGTCGGACAGCAGCGCCCGCTCCTGCTCGTCCAGGTCGGTCAACGGCGGCCGCACCGGGCCCGCCGGATGTCCCGTCAGGCCCAGGCCCGCCTTCACGATGCTCACCGCGTACCCCGGGCTGCGGTCCCGGATCGCCGTGTACGGCAGCACGACCTCGTCGAGCAACCGCCGCACCCGCGCCCGGTCGCCCGCCCGCACCGCCGCGTAGAAGGACAGCGCGAACTCCGGCAGGAAGTTGAAGATCGCCGAGCTGTAGGTGGTGACGCCGAGTTCCAGGTACGGCAGCGCGAACGTCTCGGCGGTCGGCAGCCCGCCGATGTAGACGAGCCGGTCGCCGAGCCGCGAGTGGATGCGGGTGATGTTCTCCAGGTCCCCGACGCCGTCCTTGAACCCGATCAGGTTCGGGCAGGCGTCCGCGAGCTCGGCGACGGCATCGGCCGAGTACACCGCGTTCGCCCGGCTGTAGATCACCACGCCGAGCGAGGTCGCCGCGCACACCGCGCGCACGTGCGCCACCAGACCGGCGCTGGACGCCTCGGTCAGGTAGGGCGGGAACAGCAGCACCCCGTCCGCGCCCGCGGCCTCCGCGTCCTGCGCGAACGCGACGGCCTGGGCGGTGCCGTGGCCCGCGGGCGCCAGCACCGGGGTGCGCTCCGGCGCGCTCTGCACCGCGGCGCGCACCACCCGCCCCACCTCGTCCGGCGTGAGCGAGAAGAACTCGCCGGTGCCACCCGCCGCGAACAGTCCCGCCACGTCGTACTTCGCGAGCCGCGCGATGTTCTCCCGGTACGCCGCCTCGTCGAACGCGAGCTCGTCGGTGAAGTGCGTGACCGGGAACGACAGCAGCCCGGAACCGAGGCGGTGGGCGAGCTCGCTGGGAGCGATGGCCGGCATGTGCGTTCCTCCTGGCTGACAACGGACTGCGATTGCAGGTGAGCGTAAGGAGCAACGACCGATCCCGTCCAAGACTCGTTTCGCATCGAGTGATGCGCGGATTGGATCGATGAGCACGGTCGGTGCGGGATCTCGCCCCCGACCGCCCCCCGGATGCCGGAGCGGGGCCGCCGGGACCGGAGGCCGGGCTCGGCGGCACCGGCGGACCGCGGGAGTCACCGGCGGGGGAGGCACCGGTGCGGGAGGCTCGGTGCGAGGAGTTCGCGCGCAGCGGGGGTTGCCGGCGCGGGGGTTTTCGGCGCGAGTGGTCCGCGCCATCGCGTCGCCGGCGCGGAGGCTTCGGTGCGAGGGGTTCTCGCACCGCCGGAGTCTCCGGCACGAGGGCTTCTCCCGGTTTCGCCGTGGTCTCCGGAGCGCGGGGCCGCCGCGATCGCGCCGGGATCCGAAAGTGCGCACCGGTTTCCCGAGATCGGGGGAGTCCTGCGACGCGAGGTGGCCCCGGTCCGCGCAGGGCCCCTGGACGCGAACGGGCCTCGGCCGCGCGGTCCGCGCCCGACCCCGAACGTCAGAGCTCCCGCCGCCAGACCCGGTCGTCGTCGACCCGGTCGCCGAGCGCGAACGTGCAGCGCCCGACCTCCGCGAACCCGTACCGCCGGTAGAACCGCTTCGCCCGCTCGTTGTGGTCGAACACCGTCAGGTAGATCTCCGGAGCCCGCCGCGCGACGGCGGTCCGCAACGCCCACTCCACGAGCTCGACGGCGACCCCGCGGCCGTGCCACTCCGCGAGCACGTAGATCTGCTGCAACTCCACGGACCCCGGTGCGGCGCCCACCGCGGGCGCCCGCAATGGCGTCACCTTCGCGTACCCCACGGGTTCGTCCCGGTGGAACCCGACCATCCAGTGCACGTCCGGATTCCCCAGATCCCGATCCATCGACCCGCCGGGTCCGTAGGCCTCGTCGAGGAACTCCCCGAACGGTCCCGCCTCGTACAACGCCCCGAACGTCGCGGCGAACGACTCCCGGGCCATCGCCCTGAGCGCCGCGTGCTCGCCGACCTCGGGAGCGGAGTAGGTGATCTCGTTCGAACGCAGTGCCACAGCGATCTCCTCCAGCACGGAAGACGCCCTTGGCCAGAACGGGAACCCGAGCGTGACAGGCCGAAGCCCGCTGCAGCGCCCCTCGAACCCCCGCCGGGACCCTACCGGTGCGGCGGGAGCGCTCGCGGTGATCCATCCGTCGACGCCGTCGACTTCAGGGGCCGGCGAGCGCCCGCAATGCGGGGTGGTGAAGTCCCGCTACGCCGTATTTGAGGTGGAGCAGCGCGACGGAAAGCCACGGCGCAGTCGGCCCGACGAGCCGGATCGGTTCACTTCCGTAGCAGACGTCCACGAAGTGGAAGGTGATGTTCGGCCGGATGTCGTGCAGGGCGGCGATCAAGTCGCCTTCCCACCGGCCGTCCAACCAGAACAGCACCGACGACTTGGTGAGCAAGCAGGTAAGCGGGCCGAAGAAACGCCATTGCGGCGCGGCTTCTCGCTCGGCGCTGCGTCGGGCGGCGTAACGGTCGGCGAGATTTCCCAGCATCGCGCCGAGGACGAACGCCGGACTTCCCACGGCGAAGTACCCGGGTGTCGTGTACTGGACGTCGGCTCCCCGGAACCGTCCGACGTCGTAGCGCTCTTCGAAGATCAGTTCTTCTCCGGGGGCCAGGCGAGGATCGCCGGTGACACCGCCCAGCTGCCCGCCCGCACCCAAGTACCGGTACAGCCGTTGCGCGTCGCGGAATACGAGTTCGGCGTGCGCTCGCTGCTGGCGAAAGATTTCCCTGTTGCGTCCCACTGGATCCCCGATACAACGGTCCGGCCATCGAGCAGATCGGAGTATGCCGCAGTCGAATCCGGCAAAGGGGGACCGTTGCCGAGTTGAGTGGATCTCATCCTGGCAGGGTCATGAATTGATGTAGGAAAATTACGAAGTGAATTTCGGAGACCTCATCTGTGCGGCAGGAAGTGCTCTCCAGAGCATCCGGTGCGGCCGATCCCCGATTCCTGTTGCGTTCTTCCCCTGCTGTGCACTCGGCCCTGTTCGGTGCGGATCCGAGTGCTCCGGAGCGCGCCGGCCCGCAGCCGGCGGCAGTGCCGATGGTCCAGGCCTTGTTCGAAGCGGACGCTGCTTCCGATGCGGCGCGCGGATCTTCGCTCGTTGACCGGCTCCAGCGCATCAGCACCTGTTCCGCGCCTGCCGTCACGCGGGGGAGGACCGCGTCCCGCACGGCAGGTCGCGTGCCGGTGCGAGCGGGGAAACAGGCATCGGGCCCGACCACTGCGGACGTGCGCACGACCCGGCGAACGGGTCGGGCTCTCCTGTCCTGGCAGCGGTCGGTGGTGCCGCCGGACCACGCCGCCGAGGTGAGTTCTCGACCCGTGCAAAGAAAAACGGCCAGGTCGGAAAGTTCCGACCTGACCGTTTTCTGGTGGGCGATACTGGGATCGAACCAGTGACCTCTTCCGTGTGAACGGGGGGCCGCCGCTGGCCTGGTGTTTTCCTGTGTCGGCCAGTGCGATTCCGTGTTCCTGACCTGCCGTTCTGTGCGGTGCCGTGTCACGCGCTGCCTGGACCGTTGCTGACTCGCTGCTGACTCGGCCCGGCCGCTTCTCCCCTGAAAGTCCCGAGACGAACGGGGGAGACCTGCCTCCGGAGGGCGTTCCAGGGGCAACGCCTACCTGCGGCGCGGCTGGCCACCTGCGCGGCAGCCAGCCGTGAAGCATCGGTTAGTTGCCATCGTTCTCGGTCGTCTGCGAACCGCATGTGCCCCGCATGTGCCCCGGCTGGCATGCCTCACACGGGATAGGCGCACTCGGTCGAACCCAGGACCCACGGTTCTGGCGTCCGTGATCGTCGACGTCTGCCGTCACCTGACATCCGCAAGACGTCGCTGCCTGTGGATTATTGGCACTTCATTGGCAACTTCCAGGAGCCGGTGAACGGCCGCGCCCGCTCCGGGTACCCTTGATCAAAAGATCGACAAGAGAAGCTGGCAGTCAGGGATCGGATTCAAATTATGGCCTCATCGGAATTGCAGCGAGGAGTCATCTACATTCTTTTAAACCCCTCGTATCCTGGCATGCTGAAGATTGGCCGCACCAAGAATAGTGCATTGCGGCGCGCTCGCGAGTTGTCAACGTCCACGGGGGTACCACAGCCATTTGAGGTCGTGTACGATACAGTGGTATCTGACGCAGTTGCAGCGGAACGTGAAATTCACGAAGCCCTGTTTGATATGCGCCCAAATCCCAAGCGTGAATTCTTTTCGATCAAGATTCGCGACGCAATTTCACTGGTGCAGCAGACGGCGGAACGCTATCCAGTTGACCCGGAAATTGAATCAGAAGAGATTGACATTCTTCCCGATATTGAAGAACGGATGAGGCGCTGGCTTCGGCGCGATCTAGTTGGGTTGAAGTTTGTTCAATACTCTGACTTGTGCCTATTGAAAATTGCTTTCCAGCCTAGTGTGTTAAAACCAGATGCTTTCGAAACAATTTTCGATCTGCGGGTTCTGGGTGAGAATGAAGGAAATACGGATGATTGCGATATTTGTGGACAATCATACTATTCCGAACAGGATCCGTGTGAACATCGAGACTTGACGTTTGACCCATTTCGGCGAAGCATAAGGTACAATTCTCGACTGTTTGTTGAAGAGCTGGATGCATATTCGATGTGCATGGTTGGGATGGATATAATCAACATGGAGGCTGCCGACTACATTTGCGACAGGAGATTGGCAAGTCCCAAAAATGCCAACTGGCATGTCGTGGAGTCGAGGTATGAAATTTGGGGTGATCCTTATCGGCCTCCTGTGGTTACCGAGAGGATGAAGGGAGCATCCACGCCCCTGCGGGAAAACTTTATCGAATGACAATAAGAAAAAATCGGAGTCTTGTTGTCTACCGCCGCCCACGAAAACCATCACGCGTCTAGGTATTTGTAAAACAAAATGGCATCTTTTGGTAAAATTAGTTAATTTCTGGATTGATTTTGTGAGGATAAGGGGGCGTACTTGTTTCGAACGGAACCACGGTCAGGAAACCCGCTATGCCCGGCGAGGCGCGATTGCCCGCAGCAAGTGGCCAGCCGACCACCCTGCCCGGGTGGCCACAACCGCTTGTGAGATCTACCAGCCGACCACCTCCATCGGCGTGACCACGCAGAGATGGAACGAGTCACGAACAACAGCGACGATCTCAGTAATACCGCCCGCGAGGCCCTGTTCAACCGTGCCGCCAACGAAGCTGGCGACGCCGAAGACGTGCGGCTCGACCTGATCCGCGCCGGACGGACTCCACGGCCGAGTGCACGTCAACGCGGGCAAGGTCAGCGGTCCAGCATCCGGGCCGGACACATCCGCGGAGATCTCTGCTTCTGCCACCAAGCGGCCCCTGCGTGGTTCCTGGCCGCCTGCCTTCCTTCCGCGCCCGGGACGTCGTGGGTCGCCGGGACCGGCGCCAGCCGCACCCCCGGCGACCCCCGGCTTGGCCGGGGCTCGCATGCAGCTGGCAGGCGGCCCCGCAGGGGCCGCCCTTGATGAAGAGAAGAAACTCTGAACACGAGCGCTCTGGGGTGCTGGCCAGGGGTTAGAGCTCGTGGAGCTTGTCGATGACGCGGTGGAGCAGTGGGGCTGTCGGCGTTGCCCAGGCTCGGGCTGGTGATGCTTCAGGCGCGGCGCACGAACTTGTGGGCTCTGACGGCGTCGCGGGGAAGAGTTCTCCGCGCCATGCGGTGATGTACCCGGTGGGTCTGGTTCGGTGTTTGCCCACGATGCCCCCTGCTCGTAGGTCAGGTGTCGGTGCGGCCGTTGCGGATTTGGGTGATGCGGCCTCGGGTGATGCCGAGGGAGTCGGCGACGTCGGCGTAGGTGAGGCCGTGGTCGTGGTGGGCTCGTTCGATCGCGGCGCGGCGTAGTGCTGCGAGTTCGGTGACTCGTCGGCCGCATTCGTTGATCAGCTCGGTGGCGCGGGCTGCTTGGCGTACGGGGTCGGGGTCGCGGCGGACGGCTTCGACGTCGTCCCAGCGGGCTGTTTCGGCGTCCGGGACGCTCGCCTGCACGGGGACTAAGGGAACTTGGTCGGGAGCGGGCTTTTCGCCGTCCGCGGGCTGGATCGGAATCATTCATTCGTCACCTGCTCACGTCGATGATCAGCGGCTGCTCGTCGCCGTGGAGTGCTCGGGCTAGCTCGACCAGTGCGGACGCGAGCGCTTCCGCGATCGGTTCCGCTTCCTCCTTGGTTGATCGACCACATCCGCGATCACCTGCGGGAGTGGCCTCCGTCGAGTGATCGCGCGCCGGTTTTCGCGAACATGGCTGGCAAGCCGCACCGGCGGACACTGTTCCGCTCGCGGGTGTGGCGGCCTTCGCTCGTGCGGGCGGGACTATTCGGTCAAGTCACCGAGAAGGACGGCGGTTTCGTTGCGACCTGGCTGGACGCGGCGGGGGAGCGGCGTACCGAGAGGTGCCGGACGCACAGTCAGGCGGTGAAAGCCGCTGCCGCGAAGGCCGGGGAGGGGCTGCGCTTCCACGACTTGCGGCACTCCTACGCGACCTGGCTGGTTGACGACGGTGTTCCGGTGAACATGGTCCAGCGCGTCCTGGGGCATGAACGGTCTTCGACCACTTTGGACCTCTACACCCGGCGGACGGATGGAGGGGATCGCATCCTGCGTGCGCTGACCGATGAGGCTGACGACGGGCTCGGTCCTCGCTGACCGTGTGCTGACTTTTCGGTCCCGGAAAAGAAAAACGGCCAGGTCGGAAAGTTCCGACCTGGCCGTTTTCTTGTGGGCGATACTGGGATCGAACCAGTGACCTCTTCGGTGTGAACGAAGCGCTCTCCCCCTGAGCTAATCGCCCGGTGCCGCCGTTCCCGGCGACATGGAGAACTCTACAACACCCGTTTCAGGTCCCGAACAGGGGGGAGGCCAACCACGGCCAGTCGACCCCGAGCCAGCGTCCGATGGTGGCGTACATGCCGAGCAGCCAGAGGGTGACGATGACGATCACGCCGGTCAGGGCGGCGATGCCGAGCTTGACGGTCCAGTGCTGCCGGGAGACCCAGTTGCTCCAGCGGCGGTAGTGGCGCTTGGTGAAGACGTTCACCTGGTGCGCCCAGTGGAACTCGGTGGCGAGGATGCCGAGCCCGGCGAACACGATCAGCCAGCCGGGGCCGGGGTAGGGGATGGCGATGATGCCGATGATGAGCACCAGGGTGCCGAAGGCGCCGAGCCCGACCCGGTAGGTGGTGTTGAGCGTCGGGTTGGCGCGGATGCGTTCGCGGCGGGCGCGGAGGGCGCGTCGCAGCCGGTGGAGCCTGCGGCGGGGCTGCGGGGCGTCGGTCGCGGTGTCGTCGGCTCGGGCCACGTCGGTCTCGCTCGATCCCGGTTCGGCTGTCCTGCTCAGGGTTCACCTGCCACGTCGTGTCGGGTACTGCGCGGTCCGGCGGGGCTGTGATCTGCGGGTTCGCTGCAGCGCGTCCGCTGTCGCGGCGCAGCGCCGGGCCGCGGGGCCAGGATACGGGCCGTGCTCGCGCGGGACCGGAGGGCGCAGGTGCGGAAAGGGTTGCACCGTCCGACAGAATGTGACGTGCGTCATGCTGGGGTTTTTCCCAGTTCTGGTACCGGGATCGGCCGGGGTGCTTCGAGCCTGGTCACACTGTGGCACCGCTCTCCTCGACCGGGTGGCGGCCAGGCGTGGGGCCTTCCGCGTCCGGATGTCGGGGTTAGTCCGTCTCGGCGAATGCTCGTGGCGAGTGTCTCAGCACGGCCCGCGGAAACCCGTATGGGCGCAGGTCCATCGCCTATCCTGGAGGCCGTGCCCGGCAGCGGCGGAGCTAGTTCGACGACGGTGCCGGAAGCGTTGTGGGGAAGGTCCGGCCGGGGCTCTGGACGGCGCCGGGAATCAGTGCCGAGGTGTCGGACTGATGTTCGATCGGGGGGTGCGATGTGGCCACGCTGCGCAGTTCTCCGATCGCGTTCCGAAGTTCAGTATGCCCCGACCGGGTGATGTAAGGCCCGGTGGCGAGCAGATGACCCCGCAGAGGCGTCACAACTGTGTTGCTCGGTCGATAAGCGGACCGGGAGGGAGTTAGGAAGGCGAGGACGATGCGAAACGATCACGTGACTCTCCGCTCGACGGCGGTGTTCGATCTGCTGGCCCCGCAGACGCCGGCCGTGCCGGTCCAGGTCGAACTGCGCTACGACACCCGCGACCCCTACGCGGTGGTGGCGGCGTTCCGCACCGGCCGCGCCGGTTGGGTCGAGTGGGTGTTCGCCCGCGACCTGCTCGCGGACGGGCTCATCGCGCACGCCGGCGAGGGGGATGTGAGCATCCGGCCCGCGGTGGACGACCCCGAGGTGGTCGCGATCGAGCTCAGCTCGCCGTCGGGGCACGCGGTGTTCGAGGCCTCGGCGCAGGAGCTGGCGGACTTCTTGGACCGCACCTACGACGTCGTGGTCCCCGGCAACGAGAACCTGTGGGTCAACGTCGACGACGCCCTGACCCGGCTGCTGCCGCACGACCTGTCCTGACGATCACGCCCGTGACCTGCGCGGTCCGGCTCGGCGCGGACCGGCGCGGGCGGCGATCGACCCCCCTTTGATCGCCGGGGGCGGCGTGGTCTAAAGTTCTCCGTGCAACGCGGCGGTGACTCCGGAGCCGAGCCGGAGGGTTCACCGCGGTGCACGCGGATGTAGCGCAGCTGGTAGCGCATCACCTTGCCAAGGTGAGGGTCGCGGGTTCGAGTCCCGTCATCCGCTCTGGGAAACCGATCGGGTCGAACTCGGGTTTCCGGGTATCGGCACCCGGGAGTCCGGAATCCGGCCCAGTGCCCAACCCGGCGGAGTGGCCGAGTGGCTTAGGCAAGGGCCTGCAAAGCCCTGTACGCGGGTTCGATTCCCGCCTCCGCCTCGCGCGATTAGCTCAGTGGGAGAGCGCTACCTTGACACGGTAGAGGTCACTGGTTCAATCCCAGTATCGCGCACCAACTTTTCTAGCAGGTCAGCCGCCCGTTCCTCTTGTGGGCCAGATGTTGATCAGCTTGCGCACGGCGATGCGATCTTCGCTGACCGTCTCATCGCCAGCCTGCGGGGTCTCCCGCAGGCGTGGGAACCACATCAGCAGCTGAGCCCGTTCTCCGCTCCGGAGGGCGTCGACGGAGCGGGCGAAGCGTTCTCCCAGCGCGGTGAGCGACTGCTCGGTCATCGTCGGCCATGAGGCACGTCCTTTCCGTGGTTTGCGGTAGTCATGCAGAACCCGCCTCGGCCTGGCGCCGGGGCGGGTTCTGCAGCTCCACGGTCACCGGCACAGCCCCTACTCGAACGGATGCGGTTGAGAGCCGTGTGAGGGACGAGTCAGGCGGCCTGGCCGGGGTTGAGCACGACCTTGGTCCAGCCGTCTTCGCGGGCGTCGAAGTGCTTGTAGGCGTCCGGTGCCTGCTCCAATGGCAGGTTGTGGGACACGATCCACGAAGGCTTGACCTTGTTGTCGGCGATGAGGTTGCGCAGGTGGCGGTTGTAGCGCTTGACCGGGGCCTGACCGCAGCCCATCTGCTGGCCCTTGAACCAGAAGTTGCCGAAGTCAAAGCGGGCCTTGCCCTGCTGGGACAGCTCATCCGGGCCGCCCGGGTCCTGAGGGACGAACACCCCGACGGTGCCGATGCCGCCGGTGAACCGCACGGAGGAGACCAGCTTGTTCAGGGTCGCCGCGTTGTCCTCGTTGCCTTGGGGGTCATGGGCCTGGTAGCCGACGCACTCCGCGCCGCGGTCGGCGCCGACGCCCTTGGTGAGCTCGGTGACCTGCTCGACCGGGTCGCCCTGGGAGTCGTCGATCGCGATCGCACCGATCTGCTCGGCAAGGCGCAGCCGGTCGGGGTGGCGGTCGACGACCATGACCTTCGCCGCCCCCTTCACGCTCGCGGAGAGGGCCGCCATCAGCCCGACCGGGCCGCCGCCGTAGATCACGATGCTCTCGCCCGCCCGCAGGCCCGACATCTCCACCGCGTGCCAGCCGGTGGGGAAGATATCCGAGAGCATCACGTAGTCGTTCTGCTTCTCGGCCGCATCCTCGGGCAGGCGCAGACACTGGAAGTCGCCCCAAGGGATGCGCAGCAGCTCGGCCTGGCCCCCGGCCCAGCCTCCCATGTCGGCGAACCCGTACGCCCCGCCTGCCATGCCCTCCACGTTCGCGGCCAGGCAGTAGTTGGTCAGACCGTGCTCGCAGTTCTCGCAGTGCCCGCAGGAGACGTTGAACGGCGCGGAGACCATGTCCCCCACCGCGACCTTGTCGATCCCGTCGCCGACTTCGACGACCTCGCCGACGTTCTCGTGGCCGAAGATGCGGCCCTGCCCGAAGTCGGTACGACCCTCGTACATGTGCAGGTCCGAACCGCAGATGTTCGTCGCCGTGATCTTGACCAGGACGTCGTTGGGCGCCTCGATGCGGGCGTCGGCGACGTCGGTGACCGTGACGTCGCGGGGTCCGTTGTACACGAGTGCCTTCATGATGATCTCCGTGTGCGAATCGTGGCCGAATCAGGTCTGGGCGCCGACGGGCGGCGGCCCTCGGCGAACTCTTCGGCGATCTTGGAGCAGAACGCGGGCAGGTCGTCGGGGTCCCGGCTGGTGACCAGACCCTGGTTCGCGACGACTTCTTGGTCGACGACATCGCCGCCAGCGTTGCGAATGTCGGTGCGGATGCTGGGAAACGACGTCAGAGTCCGGCCACGGAGCACGTCGGCCTCGACCAACGTCCAAGGGCCGTGACACAGCGCGCCGACCGGTTCGCCGGACCGGACGACGTCCCGCACGAAACCCACCGCGTCGAGTCGACCCGCAGCCCGTCCGGGTTGACCGCGCCACCCGGCAGGACTGGCATCGAAGTCGTCACCGGAAACGTCGGAGACCGACCGGTCGACGGTCGGCGTTCATCGATCGGATCCGTCCGGTGTGGATCGACCGCAGTGTCACCTGCGCCCCGGCCTGCTCGACCGCCTGGCGAGGCTGGGTCAGTTCGACCTGCTCGACACCGTCGGCGGCGAGGATCGCGACCCGTCGGCCGCGCAGCTCATCTGCCATGGGAATCGCACCTCCTGAATAGTGTCGCGAAAGCCCAGTGTTGCCCGGTCAGGCCGGATCGAAACCACCCACCGAAGCGCTGGGCCCCTGAGCTGGCCGCGTCGACGTGCCGGAAAGCGAAGAGCTGCCGACCTCGCTGAGCGGACCGGCGGGCGGCGCAGACCTGGCCGCACCTGGCCCACTGCGTTCACCCCTGCCCGCCGGCATCGAGCAACTCGTAGACGACCTCCGTGACCATCCGGTAGCAAGGCAGGCCGACGGGACCGCCCGGATCCGGGCCACTGGCGCCGGATCCCGGACGAGCGGAACCCCGCCGGGGACGACCACCGGCGGGGTTCCGCGCGTTCGTCGTGGCGCCGGCTAGCTGCCGGACTCGTCCTGTCCGGTGAACGCGTCGCCGACTCCGGTCGCGAGGTCCGCGCCGGCCTGGAATCCGCTCGCCACGACGCCGAAGACTCCGGTGCCCTGGTCGGATTCCGCGTGGGCGAGGCCCGCGTCCGTGAGCAGCAGGGCCGCGGTGATGCCCGCGAGGACGGACGCCCGGTTCGGTGTGACACGCATGTGGTGGCTCCTCACTCCGTCGAACAGTGCCGCGGGCAACGTTCCACGGACCCGGCGGTCCCGCCCGCGCGATCACGCGCTCGGGTGTCCGCCGGACGGAGGTCACCGGCGAGGTCGCTCGGACCGGCTCCAAGCGGGTGCGGACCCCACCGGAGTCAGTCGACGACGATGTCGCCGGACCGGCTGGGGATCGCGTCGAGCGCGGCGACGGTCTGCTCGTCCAGGACGATCGACCCGGCGGCCACGTTCTCCTCCAGGTGGGAGAGGGTGGCGGTGCCGGGGATGAGCAGCACGTTCGGCTCGTGCTGCAGCAGCCAGGCGAGGCCGATCTGCGCGGGCGTGGCGTCCAGCGCGCGGGCGGCGTCGAGCACGGCGGGTTCCTCGGTCACCTTCGGCATCCCGGCGAACGGGCCGCCGAGCGGGAAGTACGGCACCCACGCGAGGCCCTCCGCGCGGCACAGCCGCAGCAGTTCCTCGTCGCCGCGGGAGAGCAGGCTGTAGGCGTTCTGCACGCAGGTGATGCCCGCGGGCAGCGCGCGGAGCAGCTCGTCGAGGCCGACGTTGCTGATCCCGAGCGAGCCGATCTTGCCCTCGTCCCGCAACGCGATCATCGTGGCGAGCTGGTCGTCGAGGTCGACGCGCTGGTCGCCCTCGGCGATCAGGCCGGGGCCGCGGTCGGCGCGGCGCAGGTTGACCAGCGCGATCTGCTCCAGCCCGAGGCTGCTCAGGTTCGCCTCCACGTCGGCGCGCAGCTCCTCGGGGCGTTGCGCGAGCCGCAGCGGCAGCGGTCCGTCCGCGTTCGGGGTGGCGCCGACCTTGCTGGCCACCAGCACGCCGTCGCCGACGGCGTCGCGGATGAGCTCGTTGGCGACGCCGTAGAACTCGGCGGTGTCGATGTGGTCGACGCCGAGTTCGAGCGCGCGGCGCAGCACGGCGCGACCCGCGGCGCGGTCGTCGTGCAGCCGCTCCAGCTGCATCGCGCCGTAGCCGACCCGGGCCACGGTGCGGCCGGCGACCTCGGCGGTGCCGCCGGGAGTGGGTGTGGACGATGGCATGGGCGTTCCTGTCCGTGTGGGAAGATGGAAGAACCGAGGCGGAGGAGCCTCCGGTTATTTGACCGTAGCACAGACGGAGGTGCCTCCGCTTTGTCCGCAACCGAGCGGCCCCCGCGCGCCGACGCCCGGCGCAACCGCGAGAAGCTCCTCGCGGCCGCGTCCACCGCGTTCGCCGCCGCCGAGACCACCGTCTCGCTGGAAGCCGTCGCCCGCGAGGCGGGCGTCGGCATCGGCACCCTCTACCGGCACTTCCCGACCCGCGAAGTGCTCGTCGAAGCCGTCTACTCCGCCGAGCTCGACGACGTCGTCGCGCACGCCACCTCGCTGCTCGCCGAGCACCCGTCCGACGTGGCGCTGCGCGCGTGGATGTGCCGCTACGCGGCCTTCGTCGCCACCAAGCGCGGCATGTTCGACACGCTCTCCGCGGGCTGGACCTCCGGCAGCATCTCGCCGCCGACCACCCGGGAGCGGATCACCGGAGCACTCGTCGAGATCCTGGACGCGGGCGCGCGGGACGGATCGCTGCGCGCGGACGTCGAAGCCGACGACGTGCTGGCCATGCTGCTCGGCGTGTTCTACTCGGCCACCGCGGGCAACTCGACCGAGCGGATCGAGCGGCTGCTCGACCTCGTGCTCGACGCCGTCCGGCCCCGCTAGACCGCACTTCCCCCGGCGTGTGATCGGTGATACCTGGCGTTCCACGCCTGATTTAGGTAAGCCTTACTGGATTGCCGGAAGGGGGCCGATCATCGAGATGGCGAGCGTGGACGCGCAGGGGCGCGGCAGGACGTCGCGAGCACGGCGGCAGGTGCTGCGCGCGCAGCGGGTGCGGGTGCTGTTCGCCTCCCTGCTGCTGATGGGGCATCAGGCCTGCGAAGCACTGGTGCCGCTGGCGATCGGGCTCGCCGTCGACCGGGCGGTCGCCACCGGCGCACCGTGGGCGCTGCTGTGGTGCGTGTGCGGGCTGGTGCTGCTGTTCACCGTGCTGACCACCTGCTACCGCTGGTTCTCCCGGCTCGGCCGGGCCGCGGCGATCGACGAGGCGCACGCGCTGCGGGTGCGGCTGGCCGGCCGGTCGCTGCTGGGTTCCGGGACGCGCAGGCGGCACGGGGAACTCCTCGCGATCGCCTCCTCCGACGCCGACCAGGTGTCCCGCGCCGTGGTCTGGGTCGCCGGGCTCGCCGGGTCGATCTCGGCGCTCGGCGTGAGCTGCGTGGTGCTGCTCGGCATCGACGTCCGGCTCGGCGCGCTGCTGATCGTCACCGCGGTCGTCACCACCCTCGGGCTGAACATGGTCTCGCCGATGCTGTCCCGCCGGGTCTCCGGGCAGCAGGACGGCCTCGCCGCCGCCTCCGCGCTGGCCACCGACCTGGTGACCGGGATGCGGGTCGTGCGCGGGCTCGGCGCCCAGGACAACGCCGTCGCCCGGTACCAGGAGGTCAGCAGGCGGGCCGAAGCCGCCGCGATCCGGGCCGGCGTCGGGCGGTCCCTCCAGCTGGGGGCCACCGTGCTCGCCGGGACGCTGGTGCTGGCCGTGTCGGTCGGCGCCGCCGGGCTGCTCGCCGTCGAGCAGGTGATCACCGTCGGGTCCTTCGTCGCCGCCGTCGGCGCCGCCCAGTTCATCGCCGAACCGCTCTCCGCCGCCGGGATGTACCTGCAGATCGGGGCGGCCGCGCTCGCCAGCGGGCGGCGCGTCGACGCCGTCCTCGACGAGGAGGCCGCGGCCGAGGACACCGGGACCACCGCCGAGCGGAACCTGGAACTGCGGCTCGACCGCGGGGGCTGCACCGGCGTCGTCGCCGACGGCCGCGACGTCGAGCGCATCCTGGAAGTGCTGCGCGGCGATCCGGCGGGCGCGCGCAACGGGCTCACCGTCACCTGGACCGGCGGCGCACCCGGCGCGATCCACGTCGAACCGCGGCAGGCGCAGCTGTTCACCGGAAGCATCGCGGAGAACCTCCGGCTCGGCCGCGACGCCGCGGGCGAACCGCGGCCCGCGCTCGTCGCCGCCGGTGCCGCCCCGTTCGTCGACGCGCAACCCGACGGCCTCGACGAGCACGTGCGCGCCCGCGGGCTGAGCCTCTCCGGCGGGCAGCGGCAGCGGCTCGCCCTCGCCCGCGCCCTGCACACCGACCCCGATGTGCTGGTGCTGGTCGACCCCACCACCGCGCTCGACTCCGTCACCGAAGAAGCCGTCGCCGACGGGCTGCACGCGCTGCGCCACGGCGACGGGGAACCCCGCACCACCGTCCTGATCACCACCAGCCCCGTGCTGCTCGCCCGCGCCGACCAGGTGCGGTTCCTCACCGCGGGCGGCGAGGTCGTCACCGGCGAGCACCGGGCCCTGCTCGACGAGCACGCCGACTACTACCGAAAGGTCGTGGGATGAGCGGGACCACTCGCGCACTTCCGCTCGCCACCGCCGTCGAGGTGCGGCGCAGCATCGCCACCTACCTGCGCCCGCACCGCGCGCTCTCCGCCGCGATGGTGGCCACCGCCGTGCTCGCCGCGCTCGCCGGACTGGTGGCGCCGTGGGCGATCGGCGGGCTGGTGGACGGAGTGCTCGCGGGCACCACCGCCGCGGAGATCGTCGTGCGCACCGCCGTCGTCGCCGTCGCCGGGCTGCTCAGCGCCGCGCTCACCGCCGTCAGCGCCGCCCTCGTCGCGCAGCTCGGGCAGCGGGTGCTCGCCCGGATGCGGGAGGACACCGTCTCGGCCGCGCTGCACCTGCCCTCCGCCGTCATCGAACGCTCCGGCCGCGGCGACCTGCTCAGCCGCGTCGGCGACGACGTCGCGGTGATCAGCCAGGTCGTCGCCGCGCTGCTGGCGCCGTGGATCACCGCGCTGCTGACCGTGGCGCTCACGATGGGCGGGCTGTTCGCGCTCGACCCGTGGCTGATGGTGGCGGGCATGCTGGCGCTGCCGGTGTACGGGTTCTCGCTGCGCTGGTACCTGCCGCGCGCCGCGCGCCGCTACTCCGAAGAACGCGCCGCGTTCGCCGACCGGGCCGAGGCCCTCGTCTCCGCGCTGGAAGGGCTGCCGACGCTGCGCGCCTACGGCGCCGAAGCCCAGCACGTCGGTCTCGTCGAACGGTCCTCGGACCGGGCGCGCGGGCTGTCCCGCAGCGTCGTGTGGTTCTCCACCCGCTGGGGCAAGTGGATGAACATCGCCGAGCTCGTCGGCCTCTCCGCGATCGTCGTCGCCGGATTCGTGCTGGTCGACACGGGGTCCGCGACCGTCGGCGCGGTCACCGCGGCGGCGCTGTACTTCCACCGCCTGTTCAACCCGCTGAGCCTGCTGGTGGCCAGCTTCGACCAGGTCCAGTCCGCGTTCGCGAGCGTGCAGCGCATCGTCGGCGTCCTCGGCATCCCGCACGAACGGCCCGTCGGAACCCGCGACGGCGCGCCTGCCGCGCTCATCGCCGACCGGGTGACCTACCGGTACCCGGGCTCGGCGGAGCCGGTGCTGCACGAGGTGTCGCTGCGGATCGAACCGGGGGAGACGATCGCGCTGGTCGGCGCCAGCGGCGCCGGCAAGTCCACGCTGGCCGTGCTGCTCGCCGGGCTCGTCGAACCGGACGACGGCACCGTCACCTTCGGCGGGAAGCCGGTCGCCGGGACGGGTGCGGTGCTGCTGGTGCCGCAAGAAGCCCACGTGTTCAGCGGCCCGCTGATCGAAGACCTCCGGCTGGCCCGGCAGGACGCCACCGAAGCGGAGGTCCGGCACGCGCTCGACGTCGTCGGCGCCGACTGGGTCGCGGAGCTCCCCGACGACGTGCACACCGCCGTCGGCGAACTCGGCCACCCGCTCGGCCCGGACCGGGTCGCCCAGATCGCGCTGGCCCGCGCCTTGCTCGCCGACCCCGCCGTCGTCCTGCTGGACGAGGCCACCGCCGAAGCGAGCAGCCGCGAAGCGGGCCGCCTGGAGGACGCGGCCGCCGCCGTGCTGCGCGACCGCGCCGGGCTCGTGGTGGCGCACCGGCTGCGGCAGGCCGCCATCGCCGACCGGGTGCTGGTGATGGACGACGGGCGTGTCGTCGAATCCGGCACGCACGAGGAGCTGCTCGCCGCGGGCGGGCACTACGCGCGGCTGTGGGAGGCCTGGAGCACGCCCCGGCCGGAGGCGAGGCTTGGATGATCTTCCGCTGCGAGAGGGGCGGGTGGGGGAACCTCAGCGTCCTCCTCGCTGCGGGATCGTTTTCACAGGTGGCTCCGCCACAGGAGAAAACGCTGTCCCCGCGAGGAGAACGCTGAGAACCCGCTTCGGTGCCGGGTGATCGGGTGGTAGGTGGCTCAGCGGCTTCGTCGCTGACAGGACACTGCTCCTTCAAGGGGCGTGAAATCCCTGTTGTGATGGGGTTTTCGGTGTTCGTCCAATGTGGAGTCGGTGCGTGGGCGGGTGCGTCGATGAAAAGTGATATCACTGTGCTACTGTTTCGGTAGTAGGACGATCACCGACGTCAGGGGGACCTCATGACCGTTCAACTCGAAGACCGCGAGACCAAGCCGGTGCGGATGCCCGAATCCCCGGTCGTCGAGCAGCAGGCGTTCCGGCTGCCCGGCGTGCTGATGGCCGTCGTGGCCCTGGTGCTCGTGCTCGGCGGTGGCGGGGTGCTGGCCGTCGGCCTCGCCGGCGAAGCGGGGCTGCCGATCATCGCCGGGTTGGTGGTCGGCGTCGTCGGGCTCGTGCTGTTCGGCGGGCTCGTCGCCGTCGCGCCCGGCGAGGCGCGGGTGCTGCAGTTCCTCGGCCGCTACACCGGCACCGTGCGCCCGGCCGGCCTGCACTGGGTGAACCCGTTCAGCAGCAAGACGAAGGTCTCCACCAGGATCCGCAACCACGAGACCGCCGTCATGAAGGTCAACGACTCCGACGGCAACCCGATCGAGATCGCCTCCGTCGTGGTGTGGCAGGTCGCCGACACCGCGCAGGCCACCTTCGCCGTCGACAGCTTCGTCGAATTCGTCGAGACCCAGACCGAGACCGCGGTCCGGCACATCGCCACCAGCTACCCGTACGACGGCGACGGCGAACAGCCCTTCTCGCTGCGGGACAACGCGGACGAGATCACCGGCAAGCTCTCCATCGAGATCGCCGCCCGGGTGCGGGCCGCGGGCGTCGACGTGGTCGAGTCCCGGCTCACCCACCTCGCCTACGCCCCCGAGATCGCGCAGGCCATGCTGCAGCGCCAGCAGGCCGGAGCCGTCGTCGCCGCCCGGCAGCGCATCGTCGAAGGCGCCGTCGGCATGGTCGACCTCGCGCTGCAGAAGCTGTCCGAACGCGAGGTCGTCGAGCTCGACGAGGAGCGCAAGGCCGCCATGGTCAGCAACCTGCTGGTGGTGCTCTGCGGCGACACCCAGCCCGTCGTGAACACGGGCTCGCTCTACCACTGACCGGGGACGCGGCGGCCGCGGCGCATCCGGGCGGTCGAGAGAGGTGAGGCGGGAACATGGCCGCACGCAAGGGTTTCCTGCTCCGGCTGGACCCGGCGATCCACGACGCGCTCGCCCGCTGGGCGCAGGACGAGCTGCGCAGCACCAACGCGCAGATCGAGTTCCTGCTGCGGCGCGCCCTCGCCGACGCGGGACGGCTGCCCTCCGACGCGGGCGGCCCCGCCAAGCGCGGCAGACCACCGAAGTCCACATCGGACTGATGGCTCGCGGGCCGGGCGGTTCCGGCCGAACAGCCGGGACGCCCGGCCTGATGGCCGATCCGCGGACCGCGTCCCCGGGCGAGGATCGACGGTGAGCCGGGACGTCCCGGCGGCCCCTGCGCACTCCGAAGGCGACCCGTGATGTCCACTCCCGCCAGCACCGGCCCGGCCGGTACCGCCGCCACCGCCGACGCCCCGCCGCGACGGCGGATCGGCGAGCTCGACGCGGTGCGCGGCCTGGCGCTGTGCGGCATCCTCTTCGTGAACATCCCGCCGATCATGGAGATGCGCGGCGTCGTCGACCAGCAGGTGCTGCCGGGGAAGCACTTCCTCGACCTGTTCGTGCAGGAGCGGTTCTTCCCGATCTTCTCGTTGCTGTTCGGCATCGGATTCGGCCTGTTCCTGCTCAGCGCGGGCGACCGCCATCCGCGGCCGCGAGTGCTGCTGGCCCGCAGGTTGCTGGTGCTGTTCGCGGTCGGCCTGCTGCACGCCCTGCTGCACCCGGGGGAGGCGTTGACGCCGTACGCGCTGTTCGGGCTGGTGTTCCTGCTGCCGCTGAGCTGGGCGAACCGGTGGGTGAACCTGGTGCTCGGCCTCGGCGGGGTGGGTGCGGCGCTGGTGCTGTTCGGCGGCGGGCTGCCGCTGATCCCGGGGCTGCTGGTGCTCGGCTTCGCGCTCGCTCGGCTCGGGGTGCCGCAGGCGTTGCCGCGGCTCGGGTGGCCGGTCGGCGTCGTGTTCGCGCTGGCGGTGGCCGGTGCGGCGGTGGCGCTGCCGGTGCAGGAGCAGGACCCGTTGTCGGCCGGGTTCGGCACCGCCTCCGGTGTCGCCGGGCTCTGCCTGGCCACCGCGTACGCGAGCGGCCTGCTCCTGCTGCTGCGCACGCCGTTGCGCGGGGTGCTGGGGGCGGTGCTGGAGCCGCTGGGGCGGATGGCGCTGACGAACTACGTGACCGCGACCCTGCTGCTGATCCCGCTGGGCCACCTGGCCGGGCTGCCCGGGTCGAGCGCGTACGGGGCGATGGCGCTGCTGGCGGCGGGCATCCTGCTGCTCCAGCTGGGGTGGAGCCGGTGGTGGCTGGCGCGCTTCCGGCAGGGCCCGCTCGAATGGGGATGGCGCTGCATCACCTGGTGGCGCGTGCAACCGCTGCGCCGCTGACGGGCGCGCCCCGTGCGGGTGCGGACGCCCCGGGGTGAATGGCCCATCGGACCGGGGAGACTGGGCGAATGGGCCATTGACCTGGTCAGGGGGTCGGTGCCGGGCCGGTGAGCAGGTGGCGCACGACGGGCTCGGCCCACGCGGTGAGCTCGTCGTGGCTCAGGTCGGCGACGCCCGGGTTGGCCAGCACGTAGCGGCTGGTGGCGAGGCCGATGACGAAGGCGCCGAGCAGCCCGGCGCGCCGCCGCGGGTGGTCCGGGGTGATCGCGGTCAGCCGCGGCGCCACCTGCGCGGCGAACACCTCGCGCATCTTCTCGGCGGCGGTGGGGCTGGTCATGGCGGCGCGCAGCAGCGCGAGGAACGTCCCGTCCTGCTCCCACACGGCGAAGAACCGCGGCAGCAGCGCGCCGGCGATCTCCTCGGGGGCGAGGCCGGTGAGGTCGGGCAGGTCCAGGGTGAATTCCGCGGCGGCCGCGAACAGCTCCTGCTTGTTGCCGAAGTACCGGATCACCAGCGCCGGGTCGATGCCGACGTCGGCTGCCACGGCGCGCAGCGTGGTGCGCTCGTAGCCGTCGGCGGCGAACCGGGCGCGCGCGGCGGCGAGCAGTTCGGCCCGGGTCTCCTTGGCGTTGCGGGAGCGCGGTGCGGTCATGCCCCCAGCCTAAGTCACCGCTCGTTGACTTGTTGCGGGCGGTGTGGCTACCGTTCAAGTCACCACTTGTTGACTTGTGTTCCGAGGAGCCGACCATGCCGCAGCCGAACCGCGACCACCCGGTGCTGATCGTCGGAGCGGGACCGACCGGGCTGACCGCGGCCGTCGAACTGTCCCGGATCGGCGTGCCCGTCCGGATCATCGACCGCGCCACCGAACCGCCGGCCACCTCCCGCGCGCTCGCCGTGCAGGCCCGCACCCTCGAACTGCTGCACCCGCGCGGCATCGGCGCTGAGATGCAGCGGCTCGGCAACCGGGCCCGCGCCACCGCCCTGCACGGGCGCGGCAAGCGGCTCGCCACCGTCGAACTGGACCGGATGCCCAGCCGGTACAACCACATCCTGCTGCTGCCGCAGTCCGAGACCGAACGCCTGCTGCGCGAGCGGCTGCACCGCCAGGGCGTGCGGGTGGAGCGCGGCGTCGAGCTGCTGTCCTGCGAACAGGCCGCCGACGGCACCGTGCGCGCCGTGCTCGCGAAGGCCGGTGGCGAGCCCGAGGCCACCACCGCCGGGTGGCTCATCGCCGCCGACGGCGCGCACAGCGGGGTGCGGCACGGGCTCGGGCTGCCGTTCGAGGGCGCCTCGCTGCCGCAGCGCTACGTGCTGGCCGACCTGCACGTGGACGGCGAGGTCCGGGAGGACGAGCTCTCGGTGTTCCTCGCCGCCGACGGGTTCGTCGCCGCGTTCCCCCTCTCCGGCGGCCGGTTCCGGTTCATGGCCGTCGACCCGCGGCCGCAGGACGAGGACGCCGCCGCGCCGGGGCTGGGGAAGCTGCAGGAGATCTGCGACCAGGTGCTGCCGATGCCGGTGCGGCTGCACGGCATGCGGTGGAGCTCCCGGTTCCGGATCAACAGCAGGCACCTCGACTCGCTGCGCCACGGGTCGATCTTCTTCGGCGGCGACGCCGCGCACGTGCACAGCCCGGCGGGCGGGCAGGGCATGAACACCGGCATCCAGGACATGATCAACCTGTGCTGGAAGCTGGCGATGGTGCACCACGGGCGGGCGCGGCCCGAACTGCTCGACACCTACCAGGCCGACCGGCTGCCGGTGATCGGTGCGATCGTGCGGGCCACCGACACCGCCACCCGCGTCGTCAACTCCACGAATCCGGTGCTGCACCAGGTGTTCACCCGCATCGCGCCGATCGCGCTGGGCACCGCCGCGCTGCAGGGCAGGGCGACGGCGGCCATCGGCGAGGTCGCCGCGCACTACCGGGACAGCCCGATCTCGGCGGGCGGCGGCGGGCTCGGCCGGCTCCGCGCCGGGGACCGGGTGCCGGACGCCGACGTGCTGGTCGTCGAGGACGGTGCGGTGGCGGTGGAATCCGAGCGGCTGCACGAACTCCTCGACATCGACCGGTTCACCCTCCTGGTCGGCGATCGGGGTGCCGACCTCGCGGCGATCGCCGAGCGGCTGGCGCCGTGGCGGGAGGTGCTCACCGTCCGGCACGCGGTCCCCGCGGCCGCGCAACCCGCGCTGCGCGGAACCGATTCAGCGACCGTGCGCGACCTCGCGGCGCGGCCCGGGCTGCTGCTGGTTCGTCCGGACGGGTACCTCGCCGCGGCCGCGCGCACCGCCGACCCGGGGCCCGTGGCGGACTGGCTGGCGCGCTGGCTCCCTGCCGCCGATCGTGCGAAGCCGGTTGCGGCCGAACGGGTGAAATAACGGGGCGCATTCCATTGGACCGAATGCGGAAATGAACCGCGCACCCGCTCGATTTCCGGGTGTGCATTCCGTGTCCGGTTCCGCCGGAAGGGTGGGCAGCACGCCGGCGGTGCCGGGCTGAAGAGCGGTCCCGGGGTCTGCAGGGTCCCGGGACCGCTTTTCGCGCGTTCGAGGACGGAACGTTTTTCGCTGTGCTCCCAACCGAAAGCGCAGCGTGACGTAGGTCGATGTGGGCGTGGTGAACGACTCCGGGGCCGATCACCGGTCCCCTGATCATCTTCCGTTAAAGTGTCTCGCGCAGGGGGGAATGCACTTCCGCTCGTGCTCTGCAGGAGCGGAAGACGACGGTGTGTGGAAGGAGCCGTGTCCCCGGGAAGACGCCTGTTCAGGCCATCTATCGGCGAGACCTCCTGCCCGTTTCCACCAGGGCGGACGAGTTCGGCGGCCCAGGCCGCGCCCGCTGGGACGCGCGCGTTCCCGCAACACACCACGTCAGATGACCGACAACGTGGAGCGCTGTGAGCACAACAGATCCCGACAACGTCACCAAGCCACCTGGTGAACCGCAGAGCACCTCGGAAAGATCGATCCGTTCCAGCCTGACGCTGGCCGTCACGATCCCCTGGATCGTGGTGCTGGTGCTGTGGCTCGTCTGGTGCGCCACGTTCGTCACCGATGGTGTCTACACCAGGGTGATCGGTTCCGGCGTCCGGCAGGTCTCCCTGCCCGCGGTGACCGCGCTCGACGCGCTGCAGTCCGAACGGCGGCTGAGTCAGGACGTGGCCTCCGGCGGGACCACCGACCAGACCGAGCTGCGCGACCAGCAGGCGCGGACCGACGCCCAGCTGAGCCGGATGAACGAGGCGATCCAGGCCGCGCTCAGCACGGCGCCCGCGGAGATCGCCGGTCCGGTCGACAAGCTCAGCGGTGAGCTGGGCAAGCTCGACCAGGTCCGCGGCAGGCTCGCCAACGGGCAGGTCTCGTCGGCCGAGGTCACCGACTACTACGACGGCATCTTCGACATCGCCACCGACCTGTTCGACACCCAGTCCCGACTGGTGCCGGACTCGGAGACGGCGCAGGGCGGTATCGCGGGTACGGCGCTGTTCCGTTCCACCGACCTGATGTCCCGGGAGTCGGCGCTGGTCTCCACCGCGCTCACCACGGGGCAGCTCACGCCGGAGCAGCACCTGCAGCTGCTGCGCCTCAACGGCTCGTACCACTCCGAGCTCGAGAAGAACATCTCGTACCTGAAGCCCTCGGTACAGGCGCGCTACCAGCGGCTGATCACCGAGAACCCGGACTGGGCGCGGCTCGTCTCGGTCGAGAACTCGATCATGCAGGGCGGCCCGGGCAGCGACCCGACCGACGCGGGCGTGTCGCTGGAGGAGTGGCAGCGGATCACCCAGGCCGTGAACCGCGAACTCACCTCGATCACCAGCGAGCAGGTCGACCTGCTGTCCGCGCAGACCGTCGAAGACGGCGACAGCGCGATCGCCGTGGCCGTCGCCGGTGCGATCGCGGCCGGTCTGTTCTCCCTCGGCTTCTTCTTCTGGACGCGCCGCCGGTACCGGTCCGTCATCGACGGCTCGCTGCTGCCGCGTCTGCAGCGGCTGAGCGCGGAAGCCCGCGACCTGGCCGAGAAGACGCTGCCCTCGATGATGTCCCGCGTCCGCGCGGGCGAACGGGTCCAGGTCGAGTCCACCTCGCTGCAGGGCTACGGCAACGACGAGATCGGCCAGGTCGCCGACGCCTTCCGCGCGTTCCAGCAGGAAGCGCTGCAGGCGGCGGTCAACGAGGCCGACACCCAGCAGGGCGCCCTCACGTTCTACATCGGACAGACCCGGCGCGTGCAGTCCGCGCTCGGTCCGCTGCCGCAGCGGCTGGACGCGCTGCTGCAGAACGAGGAGGACCCGGACCGGCTCGGCGCCCTGTTCGCGCTCGACGAATCGGTCACCCAGGCCCGGCACGTCGTGGAGAACCAGCTGGTGCTCTGCGGCGCCGCCCCCGGCCGCCGGTGGAGCAGGCCGCGCGACCTCACCGAGATCCTCCGCGCCTCCGCCGCCGAGACCAAGCACCACGACCGGCTGCGGCTGGGCCACGTGCCCAACGTCAGCGTCACGCCGGGTGTCATCGGCGACATGCTGCGCATGTTCGCGGAGCTGTTCGCCAACGCGGCCTCGTTCTCGCCGCCCGGCACCGACGTGCACGTCGAAGCGGTCTCCGTCGGCAGCGGTCTCGTCGTGCAGATCTCCGACCGCGGCGTGGGCATGACCCCGGACGCGCGCACCAGCGCCAACGAGACCATGAAGAACCCGCCCGGGTTCGCCTCGCTGGTGAAGATCGGTGACCGCGGTGAGCAGCTCGGCCTGTTCACCGTCGCCCAGCTCGCCGAGCGCAACGAGTGGGTCGTCGAGTTCGGCACCTCGATCTACCAGGGCGTGCGGGCCGAGATCTTCATCCCGCAGGCGCACATCGTCACCGAGGACGACGAGGAGCGCCGCGACTCGTGGAGCGGGGACGTGCCGGTGGCCAAGGCGGGCGCCCCGGCGCAGCCGCTGCCCACCCGGGTGCCGTCGTCCGCGGCGAGCACCGTCGTCGCCGAGCCGGTCGTGCGGGAACCGCAGCCCGACACGACCCCCAGCGCGAGCACGGAAGGCACGAGCATGGAACGACCGCCGCTGCCGCAGCGGGTTCCCTACGCCGACCTGCCAGCCGGGTTCGGCGAGGACGAGCCGACGGATCGGCAGAGCGCTCCTGAGTTCGCACCGGGATTGATGACTTTCTTCAACGCCGACCGGCGCTCCCGCGACGATTCCGGCAAGCCCGATTCCGACGACGACGTGCAGTGAGGAAAGCGTGAACGAACTGATGAACTCCCGGAAGCCGGACCTGGACCTGGCCTGGCTCCTCGATCAGATGCTGGACAACGTGCCGGACACGTTGCACGCGCTGGTCCTCACCCATGACGGCCTGCCCGCGGCGTTCTCCAAGAACCTGGACCAGGACCGGGCGGACAAGATCTCGGCGGCCTGCGGCACGCTGCGCGCCACCAGCAAGGCGCTCAGCTACGAGCTGGAGGGCGGGGACATCGACATGAACCTGCTCGCCACCGAGACGATGTCCATGTACGTGCTGGCCGTCGACCCGCGCAACTCCGTGCTGGTCGTCGCAGGCCGCAGCGTCGACGCGGAGCAGCTGCAGTACGAGATGCGTCGCCTGATCAAGAACGTGGGTGAGCGGCTCGGCAAGGGCGCGCGCAACCCCGTCGGTGCGGAGAAGCATTGACCGTGCCCGATTCCGACGCGTGGTACGACGACGACGCCGGCCGGATGGTGCGTTCCTACGCGCTGACCGGCGGCCGCACCCCTGACGCGGCCATCAACCTGGACCGGGCGACCCAGGTCGTGGCGACGCTGGCCGACACCGGCCGCAGCGCCGCCTCGACGCCCGAGCACGAGGCCATCCTGGAGCGCTGCGGCGCCCCGCAGTCGATGGCGGAGCTGTCCGCCGGGCTGGGCCTGCCGCTGGGCGTCATCCGGGTGCTCTGTTCCGACCTGCTCGAACACGGATCACTTGCGCGTTCCCGCATGGTGCAGCCGCGCGATCGCGATATCTTGGAGGCAGTGCTTGCCGGACTCAACAGGCTCTGACGGCGCCACGCCCGTGATGCCCGACTCGGTGAAGCTCGTCGTCGCAGGCGGTTTCGCCGTCGGGAAGACGACCTTCATCGGATCGGTCAGCGAGATCACGCCGCTGAGCACAGAAGAGGAAATGACCGAGGCGAGCGTCGGCGTCGACGACCTCACCGGTACCGAGACCAAGCGCACCACCACGGTCGCGCTGGACTTCGGGCGCATCACGATCTCGCAGGAGATCGTGCTGTACCTGTTCGGCACCCCGGGGCAGGCGCGGTTCGGTTCGCTGTGGACGGAGCTGTCCACCGGTGCCATCGGCGCGGTGGTGCTGCTGGACACCCGCAGGCTGGCGATGGGCTTCCCGTCCATCGACTTCTTCGAACGGCGCGGGATTCCGTTCGTCGTGGCGGTGAACTGCTTCGACAACACGGAGTTCTCCTACACGGAGGACGAGGTCCGCACCGCCGCCGCGATGGGGGCGGAGACCCCGATCATGTTCTGCGACGCGCGGGACCGGGAGTCCAGCAAGAAGGTGCTCGTGACGCTCGTCAAGCACGCCTTGCAGCAGCGGGACCTGGCCGCCGCGGCGGGCTGAGGTACTGCGCGGGAGGGATGGGGCCGGACCTCGGCTCCATCCCTCCCGTGCTTTCCGGGTGGCCTGCCGGCGTCCGCCGGGCGCGATTCCAGTGGTCTCGGTGCGTGCTCGCCGTCGCGATTTCGGTGCGTCGATTACTCCGAGATCAACGCTGTTGCTCCGTTCGGATCAAGCACTATTCGGGATCGGCCCAAGAAATCGGATCCCGGGTTACTGCGAGTTCTTGGTGCCCTGGTCCGAATGGTGCACGAATGCAGCTCCGGCGGGGCCGTTCACCTGCGCGGATAAGGTGCCGGTCGTCACAGTGGAATTGGTGGACGGGTACCCGGATGGAGGTTGCTTCGGTGGGGTCGTGACGGCCGGTGCGCAACAACTCGGAAGATAATTTCATGCTTGACAAATGGGGTAGTCCGATCGAATGATTGGTTGGTGTTCGCAGTTCGTCCAGCGCCTGAACGGGGGGCGTCTGGTCGGACCTGCGAGCGCGTGCATCCGCGCTGCTGCGGGTCATTTCGGGTGCGTCCGCTCGCGGCGGAGGGTTGGGACATGTGTGAGAGGGGCTCGCCGAGCCCGCACGGCGGTGGTTCGGGTGCCGCCGGTGGGCGCTGCGGCTCGACCGGACGTCGCGCGAGCGGAGCGAGTGCTCGGCGCTCGTCGTCCGGAGATCGTCGGGAAGGACTGTTCGTACTGGTGGAAGCGCTGTCGGGGCGTTCCTGCCGGGAGAGCGGTGCGGTCGGCCCGGCAGTGGGCGCCGAGTCGCCCGGTCCGGTCGTGGCGCGGCGGGATCGCGTGCCGCGCCGCGGCTCCGGAGCGGTCCGGTGCCGGGTGCCGGGCGTCCGCGTCCCGGTGGGCCCGCCGCCGGGCGCGTCCCGGTGGACGCGGTCGGGCCGGTGGCGGAAATCGTTCTCGCCGCAATCATCGGAAAATTCGTCCGACGTGCTGATGCCGACGTGGAATCTGGTCCGAGTATCGTCGATGGCCGTCGTGGGAGCGGTGGCCGACGTCAATTCTTCGCGCGTTCCCCATTGTCGATGTCGAAATGAATTCGAATCCGCCACGATGTTCCCTCCGTGGTGCCGGAAACCGTCCGGCCGGGCCCCGACCAGCGATCTTCGGTCGGCAGGGGAGGGGCTCGGGTGAGTTCCCCCGGCCGCCGGATCGTCGTTCTCCTCTCGGGTCGCCGCGCGGTTCGGCGCGGCGGATCACCGCCGATACCATGATCAACTCTTGAATTCGCGCCGACGGTCGTCGCACACCGCGGACTGAGCGCGCGTGGTCTCGCACCGCCACGTCCGGGATTCGCCATCCCGGTCGTGCGGTGCGGTCATGCCTGTCCGCCGACGGCCCGGAGCACCCAGAACCCGCCTCCTCCTATTCGACAGGGGAACGACCGACGTTGGACCAGACATTCGCGCCTCCGCTGCTGTTCACCGGTGCTGACCTGGACTCCCTCCGCGACCGAGCCGGACGCATCGGTGCGTGCCTGCAGGACCCGGCGCTGGAGCCCCGCGACGTCGCGGCGGCCCTCGCCCCCGGTGCGCCCGGCCCCGCCCGCGCCGCGCTCGTCGCCGCCACCCGCGCGGACGCCGCGCGCGGCCTGGCGGCGCTGAGCGCCGGCCGCCCGTTCCCCGGACTGTTCACCGGAGTCCCGCAGCCCTCGCCGGTCGCCTTCCTGTTCACCGGCATCGGGGTGGAGTGGGCGGGCATGGCGGCACCGCTGCTCGCCGCGCACCCCGAGTTCGCGGAGGTCGTGGACCGGGTGGACGCGGTCGTGGCGCCCGCGCTGGGCCGTTCCTTGCGCACCGTCCTCGAAGCCGGGCCCGGTTCGCCGGAGGCGGCGCTGCTGGAGCGGATCGACTGGGCGCAGATCGCGCTGTTCACCCTGCAGGTCGGGCTGTGCGCGGTGCTGCGCGAGCGCGGCCTCACCCCGGCGCACGTGCTGGGGCACTCGGCCGGCGAGCTGGCCGCCGCGCACGTCGCGGGCGTGCTCGACCTGGACGACGCCGCCCGGTTGCTGGTGATCCGGGCCCGGCTGATGCGCACCCTGCAGGGCGGCGGCGCGATGGTGGCGCTGCAGGCGGGGGCCGACGAGGTCGCCGCCGAGCTCCGCGAGCTCGCCGCCGAGGTGTCCGTCGCCGTCGTGAACGGCCCCCGAGCCACGGTGATCTCCGGGGCGGCGGACCCGGTGCTGGAGGTCGCCGCGCGGTTCGAAGAACTCGGCCGCGGGGTCAAGTGGCTCGACGTGGACATCGCGGTGCACTCGAACCAGGTCGACCCGATCCTGGCCGAGCTGGCCGACGGCATCCGCGACCTGACCTTCACCGCGCCCCGCGTGCCCGTGGTGTCCGCCGTCGCCGGTGCCGCCGACGACTCGGTCGCCGACCCCGGCTACTGGGTGCGCAACCTGCGCGAGCCGGTGCGGTTCGCCGACGGCATCGGCTGGCTGCACGGCCAGGGCGTGCGCACCTTCGTGGAGATCGGGCCGGACGCGGTGCTGACCTCGATGCTCGCGGACTGCGTGCCCGCGCACGACGACGTGGAATCGGTGCCGCTGCTGCGCAAGCGGCGTCCGGTCGCCGACTCGCTGGCCACCGCCGCGGCCCAGCTGCACGTGCGCGGCGTCGACCTCGCCCCGTTCGCCGCGCTGCCGGAACCGTCCGGGCACGCGCTGCGGTGCGCGGGGTTCTGGCGCGACGGCGGGCCGCTGCCCGCGGGGCACGCCGCGGCCGAACGCGACCCGGCCGGGGCGGCGGACCTCGCCGAACTGGTGCACGCGCACGCCGCGGGCGTGCTCGGCAAGGCCACCCCGGAGGAGGTCGACGCGGGCACCAGCTTCCGCGAGCAGGGCTTCGACTCGGCGGCCGCCGTCGAGTTCTGCGCGCTGCTCAACCGGGACGCGGGCCTCGACCTGCCGGTGGCGGCGCTGTTCGACTACAGCACTCCCGCCGCGCTGGTGGACCACCTGGCGGGGCTGCGCGACGGCGCCCCGGCGGTGACCACCGGTGCCGCGGACCGCACCGACGCCGACGACGAACCGATCGCGATCGTCGGCATGGGGTGCCGGTTGCCCGGCGGCATCGCCTCGCCCGAGCAGTTCTGGGACGCGCTGCTGGCCGAGCGGGACGCGGTCTCGTCGTTCCCGACCGACCGCGGCTGGGCGGCGGACCTGTACGACCCGGACCCGGACCGCGGCGGCCGGACCTACGCGTCCGCGGGCGGATTCCTGCACGACGCCGCGCTGTTCGACGCCGAGTTCTTCGGCATCTCCGAGTACGAGGCGCAGACCATGGACCCGCAGCAGCGGCTGCTGCTGGAGGTCTGCTGGGAGGCCGTGGAGCGCGCCGGGATCGTCCCGGAATCGCTGCGCGGCAGCCGCACCGGCGTGTACCTGGGCGCCACCGCGCAGCCGTACGGGCCCGCGCTGGACGAGCCGGCGGGCGCGCTGGACGGGTTCGTGCTCACCGGCACCACGCCGAGCGTGATCTCCGGGCGGGTGGCCTACCAGTTCGGCTTCCACGGCCCGGCGCTCACCGTGGACACCGCGTGCTCGGCGTCGCTGGTCGCGCTGCACCTGGCGGTGCAGTCGCTGCGGCGCGGCGAGTGCTCGATGGCGATGGCCGGTGGTGCGGCGGTGCTCGCCACGCCGGGGATGCTGGTGACCTTCGCGCGGCAGCGCGGGCTCGCCGCCGACGGCCGGTGCAAGGCGTTCGCGGCGGACGCGGACGGCACCGGCTGGGGCGAGGGCGCCGGGGTGCTGCTGCTGGAGCGGCTCTCCGACGCGCGGCGCAACGGGCACCCGGTGCTCGCGCTGGTGCGCGGCTCCGCGGTGAACTCGGACGGCACCTCGAACGGGCTGACCGCGCCGAACGGGCTGGCCCAGCAGGAGGTGATCCGCTCGGCGCTGGCCGGCGCGGGCCTCGAACCGTCCGAAGTGGACGCCGTGGAGGCGCACGGCACCGGAACGCGGCTCGGCGACCCGGTGGAGGCGCGGGCGCTGCTGGCGACCTACGGCGCCGACCGCGCCCCGGACCGCCCGCTGCGGCTCGGCTCGGTGAAGTCGAACGTCGGGCACACCCAGACCGCGGCCGGGGTCACCGGCGTGATCAAGATGGTGCTGGCGCTGCAGCACGAGGTGCTGCCCCGGACGCTGCACGTCGACGAGCCCTCCTCGCACGTGGAGTGGGACGCCGACCGGATCGCGCTGCTCACCGAGCGCGCGCCGTGGCCGCGCGGCGCCGTCCCGCGCCGGGCCGGGCTGTCCGCGTTCGGCATCAGCGGCACCAACGCGCACGTGATCATCGAGGAGGCGCCGCCGGTCGAGGCGGAGCCCGCCGCGGACGACGACGGCGTGGTGGCGCTGCCGCTGTCGGCGAAGACCGCTCCCGCGCTGGCCGAGCAGGCGCGCCGGTTCGCCGCGCACCTCGCCGCCGCGGACCGCCCGTCGCTGCGGCAGTGGTCCCGGGCGATGGCCCGGCGCTCGTCGTTCCCGTGGCGCGCGGCCGTCGTGGGCGGCTCGGCCGCGGAGCTCGTCGCCGGGCTCGGCTCGCTCGCCGAGCAGCGGCCCGCACCCGGCGCCTGGTCCGGTCGCGCCGTGGACGGCCGCACCGCGGTGCTGTTCTCCGGGCAGGGCAGCCAGCGCGTCGGGATGGGCGGGCGGCTGCATGCCGAGCACCCGGTGTTCGCGGCGGCCTTCGACGAGGTGTGCGCGCTGTTCGACGCCGAGACCGGCGGTGACCTGCGCGCGGTCCTCGCCGAGGACGAGCGGGCCCTGACCCGCACCGCCTGGGCGCAGCCCGCGCTGTTCGCCGTCGAGGTGGCGCTGTTCCGGCTGCTGGAGTCCTGGGGGCTGCGCCCGGACGTGCTGCTCGGGCACTCGCTGGGCGAACTGGTCGCCGCGCACGTCGCCGGGATCCTCGACCTGCCGGACGCGGTCCGCGTCGTCGCCGCCCGCGCCCGGCTGATGGAGGCCGTGGACGTCGACGGGACGATGACCGCGCTGGAGGCCACCGAGGACGAGGTCCGCGCGGTGCTCGCCGAGCACCCGGACGGGATCGCCGTCGCCGCGGTGAACGCGCCGCGCAGCACCGTGGTGTCCGGCCGCCGCGAGCTCGTCGAGTCCGTCGCGGACCGGTTCACCGCGCAGGGCCGCCGGAGCTGGCCGCTGCGGGTCAGCCACCCGTTCCACACGCCGCTGATGGCGGGCATGCTCGACGAGTTCGCCGCGGTGCTGGGCACCGTGACGTTCCGGCGGCCGCGGCTACCGGTGATCTCCAACGTCACCGGGGAGCTCGCCGACGAGCGCATGTCCGCAGTGGACTACTGGCTGGAGCACGTGCTCGGGGCGGTGCGGTTCGCCGACGGGGTGCGCACCGCGCGCGAGCTCGGCGCCCGCACCTTCGTCGAGGTCGGTCCGGGCGCGGCGCTCACCGTGCAGGCCCGCGCCTGCCTCGCCGAGCTCGACCCGGCCGCGGCCGTGGCGGCGACGATGCGCCAGGGCCGGGACGAGACCGCGGCGCTGCTGCACGGCGTGGCGCAGCTGCACGTGGCCGGGCACCCGATCGACTGGGACGCCGTCGCCGGTCCCGGGAACGGCGCGCTGCCGCAGCTGCCGACCTACGCCTTCCAGCGCAAGCACTTCTGGCTCACCTCCGCGGGCCGCAGCACCGGGATCGCCGCGCCGCCGCCCGCACCGGAGACGCCCGCCGTCGACGGCCTCACCGGCGAAGACCGGCGGGCCCGGCTGCTGGAGCTGGTGCTGGAGCAGACCGCCGCGTGCCTCGGCACCAGCGAGCAGGACCGGGTGGAACCGGGACTGACGTTCTTCGAGACCGGGCTCGGCTCGGTCGGCCTGCTGGAGCTGCGCAACCGGCTGGTCGCCGCCACCGGGCTGGAGCTGCCCGCCGCCGCGGCCTACGACCACCCCACGCCGCGCGCGCTGGCCGAGCAGCTGGACCGGCTCGACCCCGCCACCCGGCAGCGGGCCGAACCGGTCGCCCGCACCGAGGTCGTCGAGCCCCGGCCCGCCGACGAAGGACCGGAACCGATCGCGATCGTCGGCATGGGCTGCCGCTTCCCCGGCGGCGTCACCACCCCCGGTGAGCTGTGGGACCTGGTCGCCGAAGGCCGCGACGTGGTCTCCGAGTTCCCCACCGACCGCGGCTGGCCCACCGGGCTGCACTCGACGGACCCCGAGCAGCCCGGCACGACCTACTGCACCCGCGGTGGATTCCTGCGCGACCCGGCGATGTTCGACTCCGACTTCTTCGGCATCGCCCCGCGGGAGGCGCTGGTGACCGACGCGCAGCAGCGGCTGCTGCTGGAGACCTCGTGGGAGGCGTTCGAACGAGCCGGGATCGACCCGATCTCGTTGCGCGGCAGCGACACCGGGGTCTTCGTCGGCATCACCTACCAGGACTACACGCCGCGCTGGGTGGACCGGCCGCGCGCGGTCCGCAACCACGAGGGCTACCTGCAGAGCGGCACCGCCAGCAGCATCGCCACCGGGCGGCTGTCGTACTTCTTCGGCTTCGAAGGGCCGTCGATCGGCATCGACACCGCCTGCTCGTCCTCGCTGGTGTCGTTGCACCTCGGGGTGGAGGCGCTGCGCGGCGGGCAGTGCTCGTACGCGCTCGCCGGTGGCGCGACGGTGATGCCGACGCCGCAGCCGTTCGTCGAGTTCTCCCGGCTGCGCGCGCTGTCCCCCGACGGCCGCTGCAAGTCGTTCTCCGCGGACGCCGACGGCACCGGCTGGGGTGAGGGCGCGGGCGTGCTGCTGCTGGAGCGCCTGTCCGACGCGCAGCGCAACGGGCACAAGGTCCACGCCGTGGTGCTGGGCACCGCGGTCGGCGCCGACGGGGCCTCCAACGGGCTCACCGCGCCCAACGGGCTCGCGCAGCAGCGCACGATCCGCACCGCGCTGCGCACCGCGGGCCTCTCCGGCCGGGAGGTCGACGTCGTCGAGGCGCACGGCACCGGCACCAAGCTCGGCGACCCCATCGAGGCGCAGGCGCTGGTCGAGACCTACGGCCGCGACCGCGCCCCGGACCGGCCGCTGTTCGTCGGCTCCATCAAGTCGAACATCGGGCACCCGCAGACCGCCGCCGGCGTCGCCGGGGTGATCAAGCTGGTGGAGTCGTTCCGGCACGGCGTGCTGCCGAAGACGCTGCACGCGGACGAACCGACCCCGCTGATCGACTGGCCCAGCAGCGGGCTGTCGCTGCTCGCCGAGCAGCGGTCCTGGCCCGCGACCGACGGCCCGCGCCGGGCCGCGATCTCCGGGTTCGGCATCGGCGGCACCCTCGGGCACGCGATCCTGCAGGAGCCGCCCGCCCCCGCGCGGCCCCGCCCGGCCCCCGCCGGTCGTCCCGTCGCCTGGGTGCTGTCCGGGCAGACCGCCGCCGCCCTGCAGGACCAGGCGCGGCACCTGCTGGAGCACCCCGAGCTGGACGCGCACCGGGTCGCGGACGTGGCGCACACCCTCGCCCGGCGCACCGCGTTCCGCTGGCGCGGCGTCGTCGTCGGCTCCTCCGTCGAGGAGCTGCGCGAAGGGCTGGAGCTGCTGGCGCGCGGGCGCACCGGGACCGGCGTGTGGTCCGGTCAAGGTCGCGACGCGGCCGCGGTCACCGCGTCCGGGCCGCTCGACGATCTCGCCCGGCGGCACGTGGACGGCGCGCCGGTGGACTGGACGGCGGTGTTCCCGACCGGCGAATTCCTCGACGAGCTGCCGACCTACGCGTTCCAGCGGCAGCGCTACTGGCTGGAGCTCGACGCGGTGGAACCGAGCACCGGGCACCCGTTCCTCGACGAACCGCTCGAACTCGCCGACGGATCGGGGGCGGTCGTCGCCGGTCGCGTGTCGGTGGCCGCCGAGGCGTGGCTGGGCGATCACGTGCTGCGCGGCGACACGATCTTTCCCGGCACCGGGCACGTGGAGCTGGCGCTGCGCGCCGGGCGCCGCCTCGGCTGCCCGCGCCTGGTCGAGCTGACCCACCACAGCCCGCTGCTGCTGCCGGGCGACGGGCACCGCCGCATCCAGGTGTCGGTGGGCGCACCGGGCGCGGGGGAGCGGCGGCCGCTGAAGATCCACTCCGCGCCCGCGGAGGGATCGGAGTGGACGCTGCACGCCTCCGGTGAGCTCGGCCCGCACGCCGAACCGGCCGCCGCCCCGGCCGTGCAGTGGCCGCCGCCCGGCGCGGAAGCCGTGGACGTCGCGGCCATGTACGAGGGCTTCACCGAACGCGAGTACGAGTACGGGCCCGCCTTCCGCGGGGTGCGCGCCGCCTGGCGCACCGGCGACGAGGTCACCGCCGAGGTGGCGCTGCCCGCCGACGTGGCCCGGGACGCGGGCGAACTCGTGCTGCACCCGGCGCTGCTCGACGCCTGCCTGCACGCGATGGGCGTGCTCGACGACGGCGACGACGTGCGGGTCCCGTTCGCCTGGAGCGGTGTCACCGCCACCGACGGCCCGGCCGCCGCCGAAGTGCGGGTGCGCCTCACCAAGGTGCGGCCGGACACCGCGACGCTCGTGGTCGAGGACCGCACCGGGCGGCGGCTGCTGGCGGTGGACGCGCTGACCTTCCGCTCGCTGCAGGCGGGTGCCGGGGTGAACCTGCGCGACGTGCTGTTCGCCCAGGAATGGGTGGCCGTCGAGCCGCACTCCTGGCCCGCGTCCGGCGCGCCCGTCGTGGCCGAGGTCGGCGCCGACCCGGCGGCCGCGTTCGCCGCGCTCGGCCGCAACGGCGTGCTGCCGGAGCTGGTCGCCGTCCCGCTGCCGGAGTACGGCGCCGCGCGGATCGGGGACGACGGGCTGGCCACCGCGACCCGGGACGCGATCGGCTCCGCCCTGGAGCTGGTGCGGGCCTGGCTGGCCACGCCCGGCGCCGCGGCCTCCCGCCTCGTGGTGGTGACCCGGCAGTCCCACGCCGTCGACGGCGGCACCGTCGGCGACGCCGCGCACGCCGCCGCGGCCGGGCTGATCCGCAGCGCCCAGTCCGAGCACCCCGACCGGTTCGTGCTGGTCGACGTCGACGAGCACGACGGGCTCGCGGACGTCCTCGCGGCACTGCCCGACGACGAGCCGCAGCTGGCGGTCCGCGACGGCCGCTTCCACGCGGCCCGCCTCGCCCGCACCACCGGCGGCAGCGGCGACGTCCGGCTGGACGACGGCACCGTGCTGCTCACCGGTGGCACCGGTGGTCTCGCCGCCGAGATCGCCGCGCACCTGGTGACGGCCCACGGGGCGCGACGGCTGGTGCTGGCCAGCCGCCGCGGCCCGCGCGCCACCGGGATCGAGGAGTTGCGGTCCCGGCTGCTGGAGCTCGGCGCCGAGCAGGTGGATCTCGCCGCCTGCGACGCGACCCGGCGCGACCAGGTCGCCGACCTGGTCGGCTCGATCGACCCGGCGCACCCGCTGATCGGCGTCGTGCACCTCGCCGGGGTGCTGGCCGACGCGACGATCGGCGGGATGACCGCCGAGCAGATCGAGCGGGTCGCCGCGCCCAAGGTCGACGCGCTGGTGCACCTGCACGAGCTCACCGCGGGCGCCGACCTGCGGATGTTCGCGACGTTCTCCTCCGCGGCCGCCGCCGTCGGCTCCGCCGGGCAGGGCAACTACGCCGCCGCCAACGCCTTCCTGGAGGCGGTGACCGCGCAGCGCCGCGCGGCCGGGCTCGCGGGCACCGCGCTCGCGTGGGGCATGTGGGCCACCGAGGACGGGATGCGCGGGCAGGTCGGTGACGCCGACATCGCCCGGCTGCACCGCTCCGGGTTCCGGCCGATCACCGGCATCGAGGCGGTGACCGCGTTCAGCGCCGGGATCTCCGCCGACCTGCCGGTGCTGCTGCCGGTGCCGGTCGAGCGCGCGCAGCTGCGCAGGCTCGCGGGCAGCGGCGGGCTCCCCGCGCTGATGCGCGGCATCGCGCCCGCCGGGGCGGCGGGCGGCTCCGCCGGATCGCTGGCGGAACGGGTGCGCGGGCTGTCCGGGCAGGCCCGGCTGGGCGCGGTCGTGGACGTCGTCCGCACCCACGTCGCGAGCATCCTCGGCCACGGCTCCGGCGATCAGGTGGACGTGGACACCGCGTTCTTCGACATGGGCTTCGACTCGCTGTCCGCGGTGGAACTGCGCAACGAGCTCGCCGCCGCCACCGGGACGTCGCTACCGCCGACCCTGCTGTTCGACCACCCCGACATCACCTCCGTGGCCGAGCACGTGCTCGACCGGCTCGCCCCGGAACCGGCCGCCGCACCCGCACCGGCGGAACCCGAACCGGTGTCGGCCATCGCGGAGATGACCGCCGACCAACTCGTCGCCATGGCGCTGAAACAAGGTGATCGCTGATGACCGAGCAGCTCGTCGAAGCCCTCCGGGCCGCGTTGCTGGAGAACGAACGGCTCCGCGCCGAACAGGCGCAGCCCGCCGACGACCCGATCGCCGTGGTCGGCGTCGCCTGCCGCTACCCCGGTGACGTGGACACCCCGGAGCGGCTGTGGGACCTGGTGGCCGGGGAGCGCTGCGCCGTCGGCGACTTCCCCGCGGACCGCGGCTGGCCCGCGGACCTCTACGACCCGGTGCCCGGCCGGCCCGGCAAGTCCAACACCGAACGCGGCGGGTTCATCGACATCAAGGGCTTCGACGCGGAGTTCTTCGGCATCGAACCCGACGAGGCCCGCATGATGGACCCGCAGCAGCGGCTCATGCTGGAGGCGTCCTGGCACGCGTTCGAGCACGCGGGGATCGACCCGACCTCGCTGCGGCGCAGCTCCACCGGCGCCTACGTCGGGGTGATGTACAACGACTACACCGCGCGCATCGACGCGGCCGGGCTGAACCACGACGAGAACTACCTGACGAGCGTCACCAGCAGCGTCACCTCCGGGCGGGTGGCCTACGCGTTCGGGCTGGAGGGGCCCGCGGTCACCGTGGACACGGCGTGCTCCTCCTCGCTGGTGTCGGTGCACCTGGCGAGCAACGCGCTGCGCAACGGGGAGTGCTCGCTGGCGCTGGCCGCCGGGGTGACGTCGATGGCCTCGCCGTCGATGTTCATCGAGTTCAGCAAGCACGGCATCGCCGCCGACGGCACCTGCAAGGCGTTCGCCGCCGACGCCGACGGCATCGGCTGGGCCGAAGGGGTCGGGGTGCTGATCCTGGAACGGCTCTCCGACGCCCGCCGCCACGGCCGCCGGGTGCTGGCGGTGCTGCGCGGCAGCGCGGTCAGCCAGGACGGCGCCTCCAACGGGCTCACCGCGCCGAACGGCCGCGCCCAGCAGCGCGTCATCGAGGAGGCGCTGACCCGCGGCGGGCTCGCCCCCGCCGACGTGGACGCCATCGACGCGCACGGCACCGGCACCCCGCTGGGCGACACCATCGAGGCGAACGCCCTGCAAGCCGTCTACGGCCGGGGCCGTGCGGCCGAGCACCCGCTGTGGCTCGGTTCGGTGAAGTCCAACCTCGGCCACGCCCAGGCCGCCGCGGGCGCGGCCAGCCTGATCAAGATGATCTGGGCGATCCGGGAGGGCGTGCTGCCGAAGACGCTGCACGCCGAACGCGCCTCCACCGACGTGGACTGGCGCGGCGGGGGAGTGGCGCTGCTGGACGAATCGCGGCCCTGGCCGGACCGCGGCAGGCCGCGCCGCGCCGCCGTGTCCGCGTTCGGCATCAGCGGCACCCTCGCCCACGTCATCGTCGAACAGGCCGCGGAGCAGGACGTCCCCGCACCGACCGCGCCCGCGGGCACCACGCCGTGGCTGCTGGACGCCCGCACCGGGGACGGGTTGCGCGAGCACGCGGCCGCGCTGGCCGGGGCGATCGAGCAGGCCGGGGAGCCGTCGCCCGCGGACGTCGCCGTCTCGCTCGCGCCGCGCCGCGGATTCCCGTGGCGGGCCGCGATCCTGCCCCGCAGCACGCCGGACGGGGTGCGCGCGCTGCGCGAGCTCGCCGCGGGCGCGCCGGGTTCCGAGGTGCCGCTGGGCGACCGGACCGCGCGGGACGTCGCACTGGTGCTGCCGGTCGCGCTGCCCGGCAAGGAGCAGGTGGAGCTGGCCGCGGACCTCGCCGACTGGGGAGTCCGCCCGAACCACCTGATCGTCGCCGCCGAGGCGGCGGCGGTGGCGGCGGACATCGCGGCGGCCGCCGGGCTGGAACCCGATGCGGTCACCAGCACCGGGGACTGCGCCGGAGCGCTCCGGGAGCGCACCGCGGGCGGGACCTGCTCGGCGATCGTGCTCGGTGGTGAGCTCGCCGGGAACCCCGACGCGGTCGCACTGCCGCCGCACGGCGGGTCCGAAGCGTTGGAGCGGGTGCTGGCCTGGCTGCACGTGCGCGGCGTGCCCGTCGGCTGGCGCCGGACCGGTACCGGATCCCCCATCCCGGTGCCCGGGTACCTCTTCGCGCACCAGGAGTACTGGGTCTGACGCGCGCCTGCGGCGAGGGGCGCCATCGCCCCTCGCCGCAGGACCTCCGCCGTCGACCGGGAGGAACGGGCGGTGCGAGCTCGTGGTGATCACGAGCCCGCACCGGCGGATCAGCCGCGCCCGAGCAGCGACCGGGCGAAGAACGCCAGGTTCGCCGGGCGCTCCGCCAGCCGCCGCATGAAGTAGCCGTACCACTGGTCGCCGTAGGCCACGTACACCCGCAGCCGGTGCCCGGCGGCCGCCAGCCGCTCCTGCTCGTCGGGGCGGATCCCGTAGAGCATCTGGAACTCGAAGCTCTCCGCGGACCGCGCACCGCGCGCGGCCAGGTCGAGCGCGATCTCGATCATCCGCGGGTCGTGCGTGGCCACCATCGGGTAGCCCGCGCCGTCCAGCAGCACCCGCAGGCACCGCACGTACGACCTGTCCACTTCGGACCGTTCGGCGAACGCGACCGAGGCGGGCTCCGCGTAGGCGCCCTTGCACAGCCGCACCCGGGAACCGGCGGTGGCCAGGTCCCGGCAGTCCTGCTCGGTGCGCCGCAGGTACGCCTGCAGCACCGCGCCCACCCACGGGAAGTCCACCCGCAGGTCCCGCAGGATGCCCAGCGTGGAGTCCGTGGTGGTGTGGTCCTCCATGTCCAGGGTGACCGTGGTGCCCGCCGCCGCGGCGGCTTCGCAGATCAGCCGCGCGTTGTCCAGCGCGATCTTCTCCCCGTCCGCGGGCAGGGACTGCCCGACTGCGGAGAGCTTCACCGACACCTCGGCCCGACCGGCGAGGCCCGCGTCGCCGAGCGAACCGAGCACCGCCCGGTAGGCGTTCACGGTGTCCGCGGCCTGCCCGGCGTCGAGGGTGTCCTCGCCGAGGTGGTCCAGGGAGGTGTGCATGCCGCGCGCCGCGAGCGCGCTGGTGGCCGCGACCGCGTCGGCCGCGGAGGTCCCGGCCACGTAGCGGTCCACGACCGGGCCGGTGAGCGGGTTGGCCGTCACGATGCGCCGCACGTTCGCGGAACGCGCGGCGGCGAGCAGGGCAGAGCGCAACATCGGGTCTCCTCAGCCGCCGAGTCCTCCGGCGGACGGCGGTGCCGTCCGCCTCGGGCCGGATTCAGTCCATGTGCGGGTAGCCGAGCCCGGTGGGCGCGACGAACGTCTCCTTGATGGCGCGCGGGCTGGTCCAGCGCTGGATGTTGAACATCGAGCCGGCCTTGTCGTTGGTGCCGGAGGCGCGGCCCCCGCCGAACGGCTGGCGGGACACGATGGACCCGGTGGGCTTGTCGTTGACGTAGAAGTTCCCCGCCGCCTGCCGCAGCTTCCGGTGCGCCAGCTCGATCGCGGACCGGTCGGTGGCGAACACCGCGCCGGTCAGCGCGTACGGGCTGGACGCGTCCACCACGTCGAGGATCTCCGCGTAGCGGGCGTCGTCGTAGACGTGCACCGCGATGATCGGCCCGAAGTACTCGGTGGTGAACACCTCGTCGGACGGGTCGTCGCAGACCAGCACCGTCGGCTCCACGAAGTAGCCGACCGAGTCGTCGCAGCCGCCGCCGGCCAGCACCTCGATGGAGGAGGTGGTGCGCGCCCGCTCCAGCGCGGCCCGGTGCTTCGCGAACGCCCGCGCGTCGATGACCGCGCCGCCGAAGTGGCCGAAGTCGGTGACGTCGCCGAAGCTGATCGACCGGGTCAGCTCCGCCAGCTCGTCGCGCAGCCCGCCCTCCCAGATCGAGCGCGGCACGTAGGCGCGGGACGCCGCCGAGCACTTCTGCCCCTGGTACTCGAAGGCGCCGCGGGCGAACGCGGTGGCCAGCGGGGTCGGGTCCGCCGACGGGTGCACCACGATGAAGTCCTTGCCGCCGGTCTCCCCGACGATCCGCGGGTAGCTGCGGTAGGAGTCGAGGTTCTCGGCGACGGTGCGCCACAGCTTCTTGAACGTGCCGGTCGAGCCGGTGAAGTGCAGGCCCGCGAAGTCCGGGTCGGCCAGCGCGACGTCGCTGACGGCCTGCCCGTCCCCGGTCACCAGGTTGATCACGCCCGGGGGCAGCCCGGCGGCCTCGAACATCCGCATGGTGAAGTGCGCGGCGAACTGCTGCGACGGCGTCGGCTTCCACACCACGGTGTTGCCCATCAGCGCGGGCGCGGTCGGCAGGTTCCCGGCGATGGCGGTGAAGTTGAACGGGGTGATGGCGGTGACGAAGCCGTCCAGCGGCCGGTACTCCATCCGGTTCCACTCGTTCGGCACCGAGGTGGGCTGCTCGGCGAGGATGCGGCGCGCGTAGTGCACGTTGAACCGCAGGAAGTCGATGAACTCGCAGGCGGCGTCGATCTCGGCCTGCTGCACCGACTTGGACTGGCCGAGCACGGTGGCGCCGTTGATGGTGTCCCGCCACGGACCGGCGAGCAGGTCGGCGGCGCGCAGCAGCACCGCGGCGCGCTCGTCGAACGGGGTGGCGGCCCAGCCGGGCGCGGCGTTCTTGGCGGCGCGCACCGCGTCGGCCACGTCCTCGCGGGTGGCCTGCGCGGAGGTGCCGAGCACGTGCGCGTGGTCGTGCGGCTGCACCACGTCGAAGCGGTCGCCGCCCGCCATCCGCTGCACGCCGTCGATGGTGGACGTGAGGTCGAGGCGCTCGGATTCGAGCTCGGCGATGCGCTTGTGCAGCGATTCCCGCTCGGCGGAGCCGGGAGCGTAGGACTTGACCGGTTCGTTGCTCGGGGCCGGGACGGTGGTGATGGCGTCCATGCCTGTCGCCTCCTCGCGGGTCGGCTGGGGTTCTGGAATACCCAGAACAGTAGGAGCGGAGCGGCCCGCTGCGGCTGTACGATCGGCCATCGTTGAGGGGAGCGTGTTGTTCGGTTGGACGAGGACCCGCGTGGCCCGGCGGCGCCCGGAGCTCCGCTGCGACAGCTGCTCGTCGCCGTCGGCGAACCGCTGATCGACCTGCTCGCGGCCCCGGCCGGCCTGGACGTGGACGTGCGGGACGTGGTGATCGCCGAACCCGACGAGGACGCGGCCGCCAACCCCGGTGACCTGGTGCTGGTGATCGGCGCCCGCGGTCGTTCAGCGCTGCGCCAGGTCCGGTCCGCCGCGCGGGACGGGGCCGCGGCGGTGGCGGTGAAGACGCAGGCCGAGCGGGACGCGGCGGTGCTGCGGGACGCCGCGCTGGACGCGGGCATCGCCCTGTTCGGGGTGTGGCCGGAGGTGCGCTGGGAGCAGCTGGCCTCCCTGGTGCGCTCCGTCGTGGACAACGCGCGGCTCACCGTCGAAGCGGACGCGGGGGAGGCGCCGGGCGACCTGTTCGCGCTCGCCCAGACCGTCGCGGCGATGACCGGCGGCAGCGTCAGCATCGAGGACACCTCCAGCCGGGTGCTGGCCTACTCCCGCTCCGACCGCTCCGATGACGAGGTGGACGAGCTGCGCAGGCTGTCCATCCTGGGCCGCCGGGGGCCGGAACCGTACCTGGCGATGCTGCGCGAGTGGGGCGTGTACGAGCGGCTGCGCTCCGGCGAGGAGGTCGTGGGCGTCGACGAGCGCCCCGACCTGGGCATCCGGCGCCGGATGGCGGTCGGCATCCACGCGGGCGCGCAACCGCTGGGCACCATCTGGGTGCAGGAGGGTTCCCGTCCGCTGGAGGAGCGGTCGCAGCGCGCGCTGCTCGGTGCCGCCCGGGTCGCCGCGGTGCAACTGATCCGGCAGCGAGCCGAGGCCAGCGCCGCCCCGCGGCTGCGGGAGAACCTGCTGATCGGGCTGCTCGACGGCAAGGTCGACGCGGCCGGCGTCGCGGGCAACATCGGCGCCGACGCGTCCCGGCCCGCCGTGGTCGTGGTGTTCACGCTGCGCGGCCGCGCCGGGGTGTCGAACCGGCCGGAGCTGGAGCTGGAGCGCGCCGAGATGACCGGGTTGATCTCGGTGCACGCCGCCGCGTACCGGCGCAGCGCGCTGGTGACGACGCTCGGTTCGCGGGTGTACGTGCTGCTGCCGGACCTGCCGGTGCACGCGCTGCCCGGGGTACTGGGCATGACCAGGGAGATCGCGGCCGCGGCCGGTCAGCAGCTGCGGGCCGCGGTGCAGGCCGGGGTGGGTTCGGTGGTGGCCGGGCTGGCCGAGGTGCCGCACTCGCGCGCGGAGGCGGACCGGGTGCTGGACGCGATGGGCCACGACCTGGACGCGCCGATCGCCACCATCGCGGACGTGCGCTCCCGGGTGGTGCTCAGCGAGCTGCTGACGGTGCTCGGCGGCAACGAGCGGTTCCGCGATCCGCGGGTGGACGCGCTGTTCGCCCACGACGCCGAGCACTCGGGGGCGCTGGCGCGATCCGTGCTGGCGTACCTGGAGCACTTCGGGGACGTGCGGGTCGCGAGCGCCGCGCTGCACGTGCACCCGAACACGCTGCGGCACCGCATCCGCCGCGCGGGCGAGATCACCGGGCTCGACCTGTCGGACTCCGCCGAACGCCTGACGGCCCACCTGCACCTGCTGCTGCACCGCAGGCAGAGCCGTTGATCAGAGCTTGCGCAGGCGCACCCGGTTGATGGCGTGGTCGCCGTCCTTGCGCAGCACCAGGGTGGCGCGCGGCCGGGTGGGCAGGATGTTGTCCACCAGGTTCGGCCGGTTGATGGTGTGCCACAGGTGGTGCGCCTCGGCCCGCGCGTCCTCGTCGGAGAGGCCGGCGAAGTGGTGGAAGTGCGACTCGGGGTCGGCGAACGCGGTGCCGCGCAGCGCCAGGAACCGGTCGGTGTACCAGCGCTCGATGTGGTCGGTGTGCGCGTCCACGTAGATGGAGAAGTCGAACAGGTCGGACACGGCGAGGCTCGGCCCGGGCTGCAGGACGTTGAGCCCTTCCACGATGAGGATGTCCGGCTGCCGCACCACCTGCTCGTGCCCGGGCACGATGTCGTAGGCGAGGTGCGAGTACACCGGCGCGGTCACGGCCTCGGCCCCGGACTTCACCTCGGTCACGAAGCGCAGCAGCGCCCGCCGGTCGTAGCTCTCCGGGAACCCCTTGCGGTGCATGATGCCGCGCCGCACCAGCTCGGCCTTGGAGTGCAGGAACCCGTCGGTGGTCACCAGGTCGACCTGCGGGTGGTCGGGCCAGCGGGCCAGCAGCGCCCGCAGGATGCGCGCGGTGGTGGACTTGCCGACGGCGACGCTGCCCGCGAGGCCGATCACGAACGGCACCTTCGGCGCGGTCTCGCCGAGGAAGGTGGTGGTGCTGTCGTGCAGCCGCTGCCGCGCCGCGACCTGCAGGTTGATCAGCCGGGACAGCGGCAGGTACACGTCGGCGACCTCGTCGAGGTCGACGGGTTCGCCGAGGCCGCGCAGCGCTTCCAGCTCGGAATGGGTGAGGGGCAGCGGCAGCGAGTCGCTGAGCTCCCGCCACTGCTTGCGGTGCAGTTCGACGTACGGGCTCAGTTCGCGGACTCGCGTCACGGCGCACACCCCTCGACGTTGAGGACCGGCCGGTTCTCGGCTGCACGGGCCGGTCCGCACCGGTGCCGCCGAGCTCGGCGGCACCGGCAACCCTAGATCTCGGGTACCCGGGCGCGCTGTGATGCACTGCACCGCGCCCGGGGCCGATTCAGGTGATCGTCGACTCACCGCCCGCCGCACCGCCGGGCGGACGGCCGGTCATCGAACCGGCCGCAGGTCCTTCGTCGGTTTCCCGTCAGCGGCGAAGCCGTTGAGCTGACGACCACCCGAGCGACAGGACCACCCGCGGGTTCTCAGCGGCCGCCTCGCGAGGACGGCGATTTCTCATGTGGCGGAGCCACCTGTGAAATCGATCCCGCAGCGAGGGAACCGCTGAGGTTCCGCCACCCCACCACTACTACGCAGCAGAAGCGGGCAGACGAGCACTCACGCCGGGTCGTCGGACCGCTGGTTCATCTTCGAGTGGCGGTAGCCGTACGCCGCGTACACGACGAGCCCGATCGCGAACCAGACGGCGAACCGCAGCCACGTCTCCGGCGCCAGGAACGTCACCAGCCACAGCGAGAACACGATGCCGACCAGCGGCACCACCGGCATGCCGGGCGTGCGGAACCCGCGCGGCAGCTCGGGCCGCTTGTAGCGCAGCACGATCACCGCGGCGCAGACCACGACGAACGCCAGCAGGATGCCGATGTTGGTGAGCTCCGCGGCCTCCTCGATCGGCAGCAGCCCGGCGAACACGGCGGAGACGATGCCGATGAGCCAGGTGAACCGGGTCGGGACCTTCCGCACCGGGTGGGTGCGGGAGAACCACTGCGGCAGCAGCCCGTCGCGGGACATGGCGAAGCCGACGCGGGTGGCGCCGAGCATGAAGGTGAACAGCACGGTGAGGATGCCGAGGATCGCGCCGACGGCGATGATCGCGCCGACCACGGGCAGGCCCACGTCGGCGAACGCGGTGGCGAAGGCGCTCTCCTCGCTGATCTCCTGGTACGGGATCATGCCGGTGAGCACCAGGCAGGCCAGCACGTACAGCACCATCGAGATGATCAGCGAGTACAGGATCGCCTTCGGCATGTGCTTCTGCGAGTCCTTGGACTCCTCGGCCGCGGTGGACATCGCGTCGTAGCCGAACACCGCGAAGAACACGGTCGCCGCACCGGTGATGGCGCCGCCGATGCCGAACGGGAAGAACGGCGTGTAGTTGCCCGCGTTGATGTGGAACGCGCCGACGATGACGACGAGCAGCACGACGCCGACCTTGAGGTAGACCAGCGCGGTCTCGAACCGGGCGGCGTTCTTCATGCCCTGGTTGAGCACGAACGCGATGAGCAGGCACAGCAGCACCGCGAACAGGTTGATCTTGTAACTGCCGGGTGGCGCGTCCCCGCCTTCGGTGCCCGGCGCGCCGACCATCCACAGCGGCAGCTCGATGTGCAGGAAGCCGAGCAGCTCGGTGAAGTAGCCGGAGATGCCGATGGCCACCACGGACACGATCGCGGTGTACTCCAGCAGCAGGTCCCAGCCGATCAGCCAGCCGACGATCTCGCCGAGCACCGCGTAGCCGTAGGTGTACGCGGAGCCCGCCTTCGGGATCATCCCGGCGAACTCGGCGTAGGAGAACGCCGCCGCGGCGCTGGCGATCCCGGCGAGGAGGAACGAGACCAGCACCGCGGGTCCGGCCTTGCCGTGGGCGACGGCCCCGGCGAGCGAGAAGATGCCCGCGCCGATGATGCCGCCGACGCCGATCGCGGTCAGCTGCCACAGCCCGAGGGTGCGCTGGAGCCCGCCGGACTCCCCGTCGTCCTCGGTGATCGCGTCGATGGGTTTGCGCCGCAGCATTCCCTTGCCGGGGCTGAGCCCAGGTTCCGCCATCGCGTCCTCCTGATCATCTTCGAAGTTGGCGCGAAACGTACGCGGTCCGCGCCACCCGGGTGGTTGTGGGGCGCGACGACGTTCCGCACCGTTCGTTGTCGGCCCACACGATGATCGATGTAGATCACGATTCGGCGCGGTCGTACCGGCATGCGCGTGCTCCGGGGGATGTCTTGCCCGAACAGCGTGACGCGCGCGCCACCCGGTCGTTAGTGTTCACGTCCGCGCGCCGCGCGCGTCACGCGATGGAGGGTGATCGGCTGATGTCCAGCTACCGGAGTGTCGTCGTCGGAACGGATGGGTCGACGCCCTCGTTGCGAGCGGTGACGAAGGCGGCGGCGGTGGCCGCCGACACGTCGGCCACACTGGTCATCGTGTGCGCCTACTACCCGAGCAGCGATCGGGAGGTCGAGCAGGCCCAGGACGAGCTGGGCGGCGAGGCGTTCCAGGTGATCGGCTCGGCCCCGGCGGAGCAGACGCTGCTGGAGGCCGCCGACCTGGCCGCGCAGACCGGCGCCACCGACGTGGAGACGATCGCCGTGGTGGGCGCGCCGGTGACCTCGCTGGTGGAGGCCGCGGGCAAGGTGTCGGCGGATCTGCTCGTGGTGGGCAGCAGGGGTTTGAACACGCTGAAAGGCCGATTGCTCGGGTCGGTGCCTTCCGAGGTCTCCCGCCGGGCGGATTGTGATGTGCTCGTTGTCCGGACCTCGCGATGAGGACGGGCCTCGCGGCCAGGCGGAATCCCCGCTGGGCCACGAGGTCGAGAAGGCGCTGCTGGGCGGCGAACCCAGGTACACCAAGGCGGACGTGGCCGCGGCGGCCGAAGTGGAGCTGGCCCGCGCGGAACGGCTGTGGCAGGCGATGGGCTTCGCCCACGTCGAGGACGACGAGGTGGTGTTCACCGACGCCGACGTGCAGGCGGTGCGCATGCTCGTGCAGCTCGTCTCGGCGGACGTGATCACCGCGGAGCTGGAGACGGCGGTCGCCCGCACCCTGGCGCAGACGATGTCGCGGCTCGCCGAGTGGCAGGTGGCGATCTTCCGCTCGGTGCTCGGCGACCGCTTCGCCGAGGACCTGGACGTGACCGCGCAGTTCGCCGAGGCGATCACGCCGGTGATGGAGGACCTGCAGGGCTACGTGTGGCGCAGGCACCTCGCGGCGACCGCGGCGCGCGAGCTGACCGAGCAGGTCGGGGACGGCGACGAGCGGCTGCAGGTGATCGGCTTCGCCGACCTGGTCGGCTACACCCGGCTGATCCGCGACTTCAGCGAGGTCGAGCTGGGCAGGCTCATCGACGAGTTCGAGGAGACCGCGACCGCGGTGGTCGCGGAGAACCGCGGGCGCATCGTGAAGACCGTCGGCGACGAGGTCCTGTTCGTCACCGACACCGCGGCCGACGCCGCCGAGATCGCGTTGACGCTGAACGAGCGGATCCCCGGTTCCGGCAAGCTGCCGCCGCTGCGGATCGGTCTGGCGCAGGGCCCGGTGCTGGCCCGGTTCGGCGACGTGTACGGGTCCACGGTGAACATCGCCAGCAGGCTCACCTCGGTGGCGCGGCCGGCGTCGGCGCTGGTGGACCGGGAGCTGGCGACGTCGCTGCGGTCGCACCCGGCGTACTCGTTGACGTCGATCGGCCCGACGAAGGTGCAGAGCTTCCGCGGCCTGCGCGCCTACGCCCTCCGCCGCGCCCGCTGACACCGAGCGGCCCGACCGCGCCCGCCGGCGCCGAGCGGCCCGACCGCGCCCGCCGACGCCGAGCGGTCCGACCGCGCCCGCTGACGCAGGACGGTCTGCCGAGCCCGCCGGCGCCGAGCGGCCCGACCGCGTCGCAGCGGGTGGGCCGCTCGCCGGAGCACGCTCGGTGGCCGGTCGGGCACGGGCTGGGCCGTTCGGGCGGCCGCGCGGGTCGATGTGATCGAGATCGCTCGATCGGCCCAACCGCCCTGGTCGGGCGGCTGCCGCGCGCCGGGTTCGCCGGGTCTCGCTCGGTCGGGTGACCTGCGAAATCGGTTGCGTGGCGCAACCGAATCGGGGGTTCGCGGCCCTCGTCCGGCCGATCGGGAAATGGGCGATTTGCCCGGCAGCGCTGGTCATCGCGGGCCGTCGAGCTGCCGGAAGTGGGATGCCGGGTCTCGGCCGGAGCAATATGGTCGGACCCATGGGAGTCGATCCGGGTACCTCGGGAGCAGTGTCAGCGAACCACTCCGACGAGGTCGCCGACTTGGTCGACCAGTACGCGAAGATCCCGCCCGGGCAGCAGGTGCGGCTCGCGAAACCCACCAGCAACCTGTTCCGGTTCCGCGCCCCCGGCACCACCACCGGCCTCGACGTCGGCAAGCTGAACCGCGTCCTGTCCGTCGACCCCGACGCGGGCACCGCGCAGGTGCAGGGCATGGCCACCTACGAGTCCGTCGTGGCCGCGCACTTGCCCACCGGCCGGATGCCGCTGGTCATCCCGCAGCTCAAGACGATCACCCTCGGCGGCGCGGTCGCCGGGCTCGGCATCGAGTCCAGCTCGTTCCGCAGCGGACTGCCGCACGAATCGGTGCGCGAGATGGAGATCCTCACCGGCGCCGGCGACGTCGTGGTGGCACGGCCGGACAACGAGCACGCCGACCTGTACCGCGGCTTCCCGAACTCCTACGGCACCCTCGGCTACGCGCTGCGCCTCGAGGTGGAGGTCGAACGCACCCGGCCCTACGTGCGGCTGCGGCACATCCGGTTCTCCACCGCCGAGGAGTGCACCGCCGCCATCGAGGAGATCTGCCGCGACGGCGAGTTCGAGGGCCACCGCGCCGACTTCGTCGACGGGACCGTGTTCGCCGCCGACGAGCAGTACCTCACCGTCGGCACCTACGTGGACGAAGCTCCCGGCACCAGCGACTACACCGGGCAGCGCATCTACTACCGGTCGCTGCGCGAGCAGCAGACCGACCACCTGACCACCCACGACTACCTGTGGCGCTGGGACACCGACTGGTTCTGGTGCTCCCGCGCGTTCGGCGTGCAGCGGCCCGCGGTCCGCGCGCTGTGGCCGCGCAAGTACCGCCGCTCCGACGTCTACCGCCGCATCGTGGCCTGGGACCGCCGCGCCGGGTTCTCCGACCGGCTCGCCCGCGCCCGCGGCGCCGCGGGCAGCGAACCCGTCATCCAGGACGTGGAGATCCCGGTGCGCAGGCTGCCCGAGTTCCTGGAGTTCTTCCACCGCGAGATCGGCATCGAACCGGTCTGGCTGTGCCCGGTCCGGCTGTGCGATCCGCAGGGCTGGTCGCTGTACCCGATGGATCCGGCGGAGCTCTACGTCAACGTGGGCTTCTGGTCCGCAGTGGACACGAAACCGGGCGATGCCCCGGGCGCGTACAACCGCGCCATCGAAGACGCGGTCGGCGAACTGGACGGGCACAAGTCGCTGTACTCCGACTCGTTCTACGAGCCGGACGAGTTCTGGCGGCTCTACAACCGTCCCGCCTACGAGAAGTTGAAGCGGCGCTACGACCCGGACGACCGCCTTCCCAGCCTGTACGAGAAGTGCGTCGGCAAGCGGTAGGGCCAGCAGGGAGGAGAACCGAACATGGGTTGGGCAGAGGTGTTCCCGCGCATCCTGGGCGACGGGCTCGACGTCGAGTTCCGCGCCTACGACGGGAGCCGCGCGGGACGGGCCGGAGCCGACGTGGTGGTGGAGATCCGCTCTCCGCTGGCGTTGTCGCACCTGGCGGCCTCCCCGGACGAGCTGGGGCTCGCCAGGGCCTACGTCACCGGTGCGCTGGAAGTGCACGGCGACATGCACGAGGCGCTGTCCCGGTTCCCGTCGATCGCCGTCGCCGAAGTCCCCGCCCGCACCAAGCTCGACCTGGCGGTGCGGCTCGGCGCGCAGCGGTTCTGGTGGCCGGTCGGACCGCCGCCGGAGGAGTACCGGCCGCGCGGCGGCCTGCGGCATTCGAAGCTGCGGGACAGCAAGTCCGTGTCCTACCACTACGACGTGTCGAACCGGTTCTACGAGTGGGTGCTGGGTCCGTCGATGGCCTACACCTGCGCGGTGTACCCGGACGCCGACGCCACCCTGGAACAGGCGCAGTACGCCAAGCACGACCTGGTGGCGCGCAAGCTCGGCCTGCGGGAGGGGATGCGGCTGCTCGACGTCGGCTGCGGCTGGGGCGGCATGGTGATGCACGCGGCCGAGCACTACGGGGTGCGGGCCATCGGCGTCACCCTGTCCCGGCAGCAGGCGCAGTGGGCGCAGAAGGCCATCGTGGAGCGCGGTCTCGCCGACCTCGCCGAAGTGCGGCACCTGGACTACCGGGACGTGCCCGAGGCGGACTTCGACGCGATCAGCTCCATCGGCATGACCGAGCACATCGGACTCGCGCAGCTGCCCGGCTACTTCTCCGCGATGCACGCGAAGCTGCGGCCCGGTGGCCGGTTCCTGAACCACTCCATCACCCGGCCCGACGGGACCCGTGCCTCCAAGCCCGGCAAGTTCATCGGCCGATACGTGTTCCCCGACGGCGAGCTGGAAGGCCCCGGGACGCTCATGTCGGCGATGCACGACACCGGTTTCGAGGTGCGCCACACCGAGAACCTGCGCGAGCACTACGCGCTCACGCTGCGGGACTGGTGCGCGAACCTGGAGGAGCACTGGGACGAGGCGGTGCGGGAGGTCGGCCCGGCGCGGGCGCGGATCTGGCGGCTGTACATGGCCGGTTCCCGGCTGGGCTTCGAGCTCAACAACATCCAGCTGCACCAGATGCTCGCCGTCCGCCTCGCCGACGGCGCCGCGGACATGCCGCTGCGCCCCACCTGGTGACGGATCAGCCGGGCAGGTCCGCGGCCGACATCGGCGGGAGCAGGTCGCCCGCCGGTTCTCGGGACCACCAGCGGCCCGCCCGGCGCTCGGCGCGGTCCGCGAAGCGGTAGCGGTAGAGCCGCACCCGGACCAGGACCGGTGGCGCGTCCGGGAACGGGTCGTGCCGCAGCAGGCGGCGGATTCCCCGGTCGCCCCGCAGCAATCCGCGCAGCAGTGCGGGCAGCCAGGTCCGGCCGTGGCTCGGGGCGATCGCGACGAACCAGAGCAGCCAGCCCAGCCGCAGGTGGTACGGCGCCACCTGCGGCGGGCGGCGGCGCGGATCTCCCGGTTTGCCGGGGAACTCGTACTCGCGCCAGCCGGATTCCCCGCTGCGGTCGGGAGTTCCCTCGACGACGACCTCGTAGCGGGTGCGGGTCACCGAGCCGAACGCGCCGTAGGTGCCGCCCAGGTGCAGCCGGTTGAAGCTGCGGTTCATCACCTGGTGGCGGCCCAGCATGTTGCGCACCGGGTGGCGCGCGATCACCAGCATCCCCGCCACCAGCGCCAGCACCAGGACCTGGTGCCACAGCGGGGAATTCCACATCTCCGGGGCGGGGAACCGCAGCAGCCGGTCGTCCATCGCCGAGCACGCCAGCGCGATCGTGACCAGGTTCAGCCAGGCGAAGTTCCCGCTCAGCAGCAGCCAGCACTGGGTGAGCACGATCAGCGCCGCCGCCACGTCCGCCGCGGGTTGCGGCGCGAACAGCGCGAACGGCACCACCAGCTGGGTGCCGTGGTTCGCCAGCACCTCCACCTGGTGCAGCGGACCCGGCAACCGGTGGAAGAACCGGCTCAGCGGCCCCGGCATCGGCTGCGTCTCGTGGTGGTAGCGCAGCGCCGTCAGGTCGCGCCAGCACTCGTCACCGCGCAGCTTGATCAACCCGGCGCCGAACTCGACGCGGAACAGCAGCCAGCACAGCAACCACAGCACCGGCGCCGGGGGAGTGGTGTGCGCCGGGCCCAGGAAGATCACCAGGAAACCCGCTTCGAGCAGCAGCGACTCCCAGCCGAAGCCGTACCAGACCTGCCCGATGTTGACGATCGACAGGTACAGCACCCACAGCACCAGCCACCCCAGCAGCCACGCCCACAGCGGCAGCACCGCGGGCACGCCGAGCACCGCGGCGAGGGAGAGCAGCACCCCGGTCCAGGCGACCGCGCCGAACGCGCGGTCCGAGTAGTGCAGGTGGAACAGGCTCGGAGCCCGCCGGAACCCGGCCGCGCGCAGGAACCGCGGCGCCGGGGTGAGCCCGTGCTCCCCGGCCAGCGGCCGGAACTGGTGCACGGCCGCCGCGAAGCCCAGCAGGTATGCGAGGCCCACCAGGCGCGTGCACACCTCCCGCGCCTGCGCGTACTCCGGTGCCCAGAACCACGAACCCATCCGGTCCTCCTCCTTCCCGAGGGGTGCCCGGCTCGCGCGCCGGCTCACCAGGCTTCGAGGTGCTCACCGCGGTGGCCGCTCCGGGGGTGCCCGACGCGCGCCGGCTCACCAGGTGACCCACTCGCCCCCGCGTCGGTGCCTCGCTCGTCCTCGTGCCGGGGCGGGGAGCTTAGGATGCTCCGTCGGGGAGGCGGGAAGCGATGTTGGACGACGTGGCGCGGCTGCTGGCGTGCCCGCACTGCGGGGCCGGGCTGGAACCGGCCGGCGGCGCGCTGCGCTGCGCGGCGAACCACTCCTTCGACCTGGCCAAGCAGGGCTACGTGAGCCTGCTCGGCGGCCGCGGTGCCCCCGCGCTCGGCGACACCGCCCCGATGATCGCGGCCCGCGCGGACTTCCTCGCCGCGGGCCACTACGACCCGATCTCCACGGCGCTGGCCGACGCGACGGCCGGAGCGCACACCGGTGGACCGCTGCTGGACCTGGGCGCGGGCACCGGGCACTACCTGGCGCGCGCGCTGGACCGGGTGCCGGACGAGGTGGGCGTGGCGCTGGACGTCTCCAAGTTCGCCTCCCGCCGTGCGGCGAAGGCGCACCCGCGCGCGTCCGCGGTGCTCGCCGACGCGTGGCAGGGATTGCCGCTGCGCGACGCGGCCGTCGGCTCGGTGCTCAACGCGTTCGCCCCGCGCAACCCCGCCGAGACGCATCGCGTGCTGCGTCCCGGCGGGCACCTGCTGGTCGTCACCCCGAACACCGGGCACCTGGCCGAACTCGTGGCGGCGCTGGGGCTGCTCAGCGTGGACGAGCGGAAACCGCAGCGGCTCGCGGAGCAGCTCGCGGGGCACTTCGACCCGATCGCCACCACCACCCGCGAGTTCCCGCTGCACCTGGGCCCGGCCGAGCTCGGCACCCTCGTCGGCATGGGACCCAACGCCTGGCACACCGCCGACTCCCTCCCGGCCCGCATCGCCGAGCTGCCGGACCCGTTCCCGGTCACCGCCTCCATCACCCTCTCGACGTACCGGCGCCGCTGACGGAGCATTTTCGGACGCCGAGCAGAACGCGCTTCAGCGTCGGTGGGACGGCCGGGGCCGGTCGGAGAGCGGGACGTCGATTCGCCCCCTGAACCCAGAACGGCCCGCCGGAACACCGGCGGGCCGTTCCGCGTGCGGGATCAGCTCTCCGAGCGGGAGATATTGATCATGTCGTCGCGTTCGACGACCTTGATGCGCTCGCGGCCCGCGGCCTCGCCGAGCGCCTGCTCGTGCGCGTCGAGCAGGTTCCAGCCGTCCCAGGTGGTGTAGCGGACGCCGTTGTCGTCCAGCAGCCGCAGCACGCTGTCGCGGTCCGGCTCCTCGGCGGTCGGCATCGAGTCCAGGTCGGCCAGCAGGTTGCCGATGGTCTCCAGCGCGTCGCCCTTGGTGTGGCCGATGAGGCCGACGGGCCCGCGCTTGATCCAGCCGGTGGTGTAGACGCCGGTGATGTGCTCGCCGTCGAGGTCGAGCACCCGGCCGCCGTCGTTGGGGACGGTGCCGGTGCCGTGGTCGAACGGGATGTCCGGCACGGGGGAGCTCAGGTAGCCGACGGCGCGGTAGATCGCCTGCACCGGGGTGGTCTCGAACTCGCCGGTGCCGCGCACGTTGCCGTCGCCGGTGAGCTCCATGACCTCGGTGCGGAGGCCTTCGACGCGGTCGGTGCCCTGCACCTCGACCGGCGCGCGCAGGAAGTGGAAGTGCAGCCGGCGCGGGGTGTCGTTCTTCGCGTCGCGCAGCGCCCAGTCCTGGAAGGTCTTGACGATCGTCTTGACCTGGTTGTTGCTGCGGATGGCCTCTTCGCTGGCCTCGTCGAGTTCGAAGCCCTCCGGGTGCACGATGAGCTCCACGCCCGGCTGGTGGTCGAGTTCGCGCAGTTCCAGCGGCGTGAACTTGGCCTGCGCGGGACCGCGGCGGGCGAACAGGTGCACGTCGGTGACCTGCGAGTTCTTCAGGCCTTGGTAGACGTTGTCCGGGATCTCGGTGCTGAGCAGGTCGTCGGCCTGCTTCGCGAGCACCCGCGCCACGTCCAGCGCCACGTTGCCCGCGCCGAGCACCGCGACCTCCTTGGCGTCCAAGGTCCAGTCGCGGGTCGCCTCCGGGTAGCCGTCGTACCAGTAGACGAAGTCGGCGGCGCCGTGGCTGTGCGCCAGGTCGATGCCGGGGATGTCCAGCGCCCGGTCCTTGTCGGCGCCGGTGGAGAAGATCACCGCGTCGTAGTGGTGCCGGAGCTGCTCGAGCTTGATGTCCTCGCCGTAGTTCACACCGCCGAGGAACCGGATCTCCGGCTTCTCCATGATGCGCCGCAGCGCGTTCACGATCCCCTTGATCCGCGGGTGGTCGGGCGCGACGCCGTAGCGGATGAGCCCGTACGGGGCGGGCATCCGGTCGAGCAGGTCGATGTCCACTGGCGTCTCGGATTTCGTCAGGATGTCCGCGGCGTACACGCCGGCGGGGCCGGCCCCGACGATCGCAACTCGCAGTGGGCGGGTCATGCGTGTCCTCCTGCTCGACTTCAAAGGTGGCGCCGGGTTGGGTCCCGGGCCGTCGTGGATGTGCCGCGGCGGGGTGCCGGGCGGTCCGCTCTAGGGTGCCCGTCGCGCGCGGAGCGATCCGACTGCCCTCCAGCTTAGGTTGCCCTTACCGGAAATCCCGGAATGCGGACGGTGAGAAGCCTCATAGCGCTTCTCGCTCGACCGGGTGGCCTCTCCGGAATCGATGGATGACCGGGCGCGCACCGTCACAGTACGATCACGGTCGGCGTTGGTGCCTGCACCTTAAAAAGATCTTGTAGAGTACCGACTTTAGTCGGGTCGGCCATCGTGGACACCGGCACTCGGGAGGCAACGATGCACCAGCGGCCGGAGCGGCTGCCTGATGCTGTTCACCTCGAAGAACGCCCCGCGCGGCGCCGGTTCCGGCGCGCTCCGGGGACCGCTGCGCGGCCGCTCGCCGACCGCGCCGAGCACCGGTCCAACGGCCGCCTCGCCGACCGGTGCGCGTGCCGGTCGCGGCGTGTCCGGGGTGGTATACCGCCGTCATTCCTCCGGGGAATATGCCCATGCGCAAACAGTCGTCCCGAAAGCGCCGGAAATGGCGGAATCCGCAGCCGAATCGGCGGTGCCGGGTCATGATCGGAGCCTCCGAGGGCCCCGGGAACGGTTCCGGCGCCGACTCGGCCGCGGACCGGACCGAGTTCGTCCGCCGCTGGACCCGCGAGATCATCCGCACCAGCTACGTGCCGCTGGCGCGCGCCGACATCGAGGGCTTCCTGCTGGAGCGGCTCGATGCGCTGCTCGACGCCTTCGGTGACGAGGAGCGGCTGCTGCACGCCGCCGCCGAGCTCGGCGCGCGGCTGGTGCGCATCCACTTCACCGGGCCCGCCGCGCTGGACCGGACGCTGTGGATGCTCGGTTCCGAACTGCCGAAGCTGCGGCCCGCGCAGGCCGCGCCGGGCGACCTGGTGCCCGTGCTGGGCGCCGTCGCCGCCGCCTACGCGGGGCAGCTGCGGGAGCAGACCCTCGACGAGCAGGAGGTCATCAAGCGCGCTGTGCTGCAGGCCAGGGACGCGGCGGAGGAAGCGCTGCGCGCCAGCGAGGCCTCCTTCCGCGCGGTGTTCACGTCCTCAGCGCTGGGCATCGCGATCGTCACGCTCGACGGCATCATCGAAGAGGTCAACTCGCCGATGGAGGGCATCTTCGAGCAGGTCTGCCGGGACCTGGTGGGCCGCAGCGTCTTCGACCTCGCCGACCCGGACTGGGTGGACGACCTGGTGGAGAACGTCGAGGCGCTGTCGGTGGGCGAGGTGGACCGGTTCCAGTCGGAGACGCGGCTCAGCGGCGCCGACGGCGCGCACATCTGGACGCAGGTGTCGGCCTCGCTGGTGCGCGACTCGCACGGCGCGCCGGACTACCAGGTGCTGCTCTACGAGGACATCACGCACCGGCACATGCTCCAGGAGCAGTTCCGCAGGCAGGCCACGCACGATCCGCTGACGGGGCTGGCGAACCGCACCCTGCTCAAGACCACCTTGGACGCGGCGCTGGAACCGGTGTTCCCGGGCCGCCGCGTCGGGTTGTGCTACTTCGACCTGGACGGCTTCAAGGCGATCAACGACAGCCTCGGGCACCCGGTCGGCGACGAGCTGCTGCGCGCGATGGCGCAACGGCTCAACGCGCTGGCGACCTTGGAGTCGGGGCTGGCGGCGCGGATGGGCGGCGACGAGTTCGTGGTGCTCATCCCCGATTCGCAGGGCGCGGCGCGGCTGGTGGAGATCGTCGAGCACATGCTGGCGGAGGTGACCCGCCCGGTGTCGGTGTGCGGCCACCTGCTCACCGCGTCGGCCAGCGTCGGCGTGGTGGAGACCGCGGTCGCCGCCACCGGCCCGGACGAGCTGCTGCAGGACGCCGACATCACCCTGTACCGCGCGAAGAACGAGGGCCGGGCGCAGTGGGCGCTGTTCGACCCGGCGCACAACGCGGCGGCCAAGGAGCGGTTCCACCTGTCGGCGGCGATGCCGACCGCGCTGCACGAGCACGAGCTGTACGTGGAGTACGAGCCGGTGGTGTGGCTGGACGACGCCTCGCTGGTGGGCGTGCGGGCGCACCTGCGCTGGGACCACCCGGAGTTCGGCGAGCTGGACGCGGAGGACTTCCTCGGCCTGGCCGAGGAGACCGGCCTGATCACCCGGCTCGGCACCTGGATGCTGGAGCAGGTGTGCGCGCACGCCGTGCACTGGCAGGAGCGGTTCGGCGACCGCGGGCCGGTGGCGGCCGTGGACCTGTCGGCGCGCCAGCTGCGGGACCCGGAGCTGGTCGCGGACATGCGCCGCATCCTCGCCGACAGCGGCCTGTCCGCCAGCAAGCTGATCATCGGAGTGCCGGAGACGGCGTTGTTCGACCAGCACGGCGATCCGATCGACGCGCTGGAGATCTTCGCCGAGATGGGCCTGACGCTGGGCGTGCACGACTTCGGCCACGACCACCGGGAGGTGTCCCGGCTGCGCGGGCTGCCGCTGTGCGCGGTGCGGCTCACCGGCGGCTACCTGGACTCGTTCGCCGATCCGGGCGGGCCGGACCCGCTGGACGAGCACCTGGTGTCCAGCCTGGTCGGTTCGGCGCGGCTGCTGGGCCTGCACGTCGTCGGCAGCGGGGTGCGCACCCTCGAGCAGGCGAACCGGCTGCGCGCGCTCGGCGTGGGCGGTGTGATCGGGCCGTGCGCGGGCGGGCTCGCCTCCGCGATGGAGATCGAGGCGATGATCGCGGAAGGTGATCTCGGCTGAACCCGTCCGCGCCGGGCAGGGGCGGAAAACGGCTGGCGTGCGGCCGATAGCATCGAAAGGGCAAGTGCCAGCCGGTTCATCCGCGGGTCGCCCCTCCGGCGACCGCTCTTCACGAGGAGTCATCGTGTCCGTTCAGCCGCCCGAAGCCCAGCAGGTCACCAGGGTGAAGGTGCCGGCGGGCACTACCGCTGCCGCCGCCGTCGCCGAAGCGGGCCTGCCCGGCCAGGGGCCGCAGGCGATCGTCGTGGTCCGCGACGAGGACGGCGAGCTGCGCGACCTCGCGTGGGCGCCGGAGTCCGACGTGGAGGTCGAGCCGGTCGCCGCCGACACCGAGGCCGGGCGCAGCGTCATCCGCCACTCGGCCGCGCACGTGCTGGCGCAGGCGGTGCAGCAGCAGTTCCCGGACGCGAAGCTCGGCATCGGCCCGCCCGTCAAGGACGGCTTCTACTACGACTTCGACGTGGACCGCCCGTTCACCCCGGAGGACCTGCAGGCGCTGGAGAAGCGCATGAAGCAGCTCATCAAGTCCGGGCAGAAGTTCTCCCGCCGCCGCCTCGACTCGCTGGAGGCCGCCCGCGAGGAGCTGGCGAACGAGCCGTACAAGCTGGAGCTGGTCGACCTCAAGTCCGGTGCGGACGAGGTGGACACCAGCGAGGTGATGGAGGTCGGCGCCGGTGAGCTCACCGTCTACGACAACATCGACCGGCACGGCGAGGTCGTCTGGGGCGACCTGTGCCGCGGCCCGCACGTGCCGCACACCAAGTTCATCCCCGCGTTCAAGCTGACCCGGGTGGCCGCCGCCTACTGGCGCGGCGACCAGAACAACCAGCAGCTGCAGCGCGTCTACGGCACCGCGTGGGAGTCGAAGGAGGCGCTGGCCGAGCACCTGGAGTGGCTGGCCGAGGCCGAGCGCCGCGACCACCGCAGGCTGGGCGCCGAGCTGGACCTGTTCTCGTTCCCGGAGGAGGTCGGTTCCGGGCTGCCGGTGTTCCACCCGAAGGGCGGCATCATCCGGCGCGAGCTGGAGGACTACTCGCGCCGCCGCCACGAGGCCGCCGGCTACGAGTTCGTGAACACCCCGCACATCACCAAGGGCACCTTGTTCGAGACCTCCGGGCACCTCGACTGGTACAAGGACGGCATGTTCCCGGCGATGCACCTCGACGAGGAGCGCGACGAGAACGGCGTGCTGCGCAAGGCGGGCCAGGACTACTACTTGAAGCCGATGAACTGCCCGTTCCACAACCTGATCTTCCGGTCCCGCGGGCGGTCCTACCGGGAGCTGCCGCTGCGGCTGTTCGAGTTCGGCTCGGTGTACCGGTACGAGAAGTCCGGCGTGGTGCACGGCCTGACCCGGGTGCGCGGCATGACCCAGGACGACGCGCACATCTACTGCATGCCGGAGCAGCTGCAGGACGAGCTGAAGTCGTTGCTGTCGTTCGTGCTGGACCTGCTGCGCGACTACGGCCTGGAGGACTTCTACCTGGAGCTGTCGACCCGCAACGACGAGAAGTACGTCGGCGACGACGAGAGCTGGCGGGTGGCCACCGACGCGCTGCGCGAGGCGGCGGAGTCCTCCGGCCTGGAGCTGGTGCCGGACCCGGGTGGCGCCGCGTTCTACGGGCCGAAGATCTCCGTGCAGGCGCGGGACGCGCTGGGCCGCAGCTGGCAGATGTCCACGATCCAGGTGGACTACCACCTGCCGGACCGGTTCGACCTGGAGTACACCGGCAAGGACGGCGCCAAGCAGCGCCCCATCAAGATCCACCGGGCGCTGTTCGGCTCCATCGAGCGGTTCTTCGGCGTGCTCACCGAGCACTACGCGGGCGCGTTCCCGGCCTGGTTGTCCCCGGTGCAGGTGGTGGGCATCCCGATCGCCGACGAGCACGCCGACCACCTCGTCGACGTGGTGAAGTCGTTGCGCGCCAAGGGGATTCGCGCGGAGGTCGACCACGGCGACGACCGGATGCAGAAGAAGATCCGCAACCACACCACGCAGAAGGTGCCGTTCCTGCTGCTGGCGGGCGGCAAGGACGTGGAGGCCGGTGCGGTGTCGTTCCGGTTCCGCGACGGCACCCAGATCAACGGGGTGCCGGTGGCGGAGGCGGTGGCCGCCATCGGCCGCTGGGTGGAGCGCCGCGAGAACGCCTCGCCGACCGCGGACGTCTTCCAGCCGGAGCTGGCGACCGGGGCGGAGGCCGAGTGACGTCCGACGACAGCGGGGTCCAGTACTCCGAGCAGCGCGGCATCGGCGTGCCGGACGCGCTGCAACGGCTGTGGACCCCGCACCGGATGGCCTACATCCAGGGCGAGAACAAGCCGGAGGGCGAGGCCAGCGAGGGCTGCCCGTTCTGCCGGTTGCTGGAGTCGGGCCTGCCGGACGAGGACACGCTGATCGTGGCCCGGGACGAGCTGGTCTTCGCGATCCTCAACCTCTACCCGTACAACCCGGGGCACCTGATGGTGCTGCCGTACCGGCACGTTGCGGACTACACGGAGCTCTCCGACGAGGAGACGACGGCGGTCGCGGTGTTCACGAAGCGCGCGATGCGGGTGATCCGCGAGGTGTCGGCGCCGCACGGGTTCAACATCGGCCTCAACCAGGGGCCGGTGGCGGGCGCGGGCATCGCCGCGCACCTGCACCAGCACGTGGTGCCGCGCTGGGGCGGGGACGCGAACTTCATGCCGGTCATCGGCCACACGAAGGTCCTGCCCCAACTCCTCGGCGACACCCGCCGCCTCCTCGCCGAAGCCTGGCACGCCTGACCGGGTCGTCCTCGCCTCGCCCGCTGAGAATGGGCGAGGCGAGGAACGACGAACTCAGCCGGTCTTCTCGAAAGGCTTGCAACCGCGGATCTCGAACGCCCCGTCGCCGTCCTGGATGGTGACGGTGGCGGGTCCTTCGCCGACGTTGTTCGCGATGATCGAGTCGAATTCACCCGAAGTGTCCTTCAGGCGTGCCCAGTAGCACATGGGAACGACGGAACTGGACGGGCCGGCGGACCTGTAAGTCCCGGGTTCGATGTCGGTGCCGACCACGTAGGTCCCGTCGCCGATGCCGGAATTCGTCGATTCTCGCGCGTCGTTCCCAGCCCCGTCGGTGGCGGCGTTCTGACCGTTCTTGGTCATGGTCACGACGACGGTGGAATCGGATTTCACGACGGTGCCCGGCGCAGGCTCGATCTTCACGACGGTCCAATTCGCAGGCAGCACGACCATGCTCCCGCCGTGGTCCTGACCGGCGGGCGTCACGGCGGTCAGGCCGAGCGCGGCCAACTCGTCGAGCGCGATCTGGCCGTTCTTCCCCGCGAGGTCGGGAAGCGTGACGTCGACGACGGCCGTCGCGGGCGCGGGGCTGTTCGGCAGCGCTGCGGGTGCGGTCGGTTCCGTCGAACCGCCTGAGCTGATCGCGCCGATCAGGGCCAGAACCGCGATGCCGCCGACGATCCACGGCCATTTCTTGACCTTCTGCTTCGGCGGTGTCCCCGGTGGCATTCCCTGCGGGGACTGCGGTGGAGTGGCCGAAGTGTTGAACGACTGACTCATGTCCATTTTCTCATTTCCGCCCGAACTCCGGGCGCTGCGTGCGCACCCCATGTGCGCGCTCCGTAACACGATGTCGATCGATCACGGAGGGTTGTTACCGTTCGGGGAGAAAATGGTCTTAGCGGGGCAATTTCGCCGCGTCGTCGTAACGTTCCGATGTTCTTGCTCGATGTGAATCGCCGGTGCCGGCCCTCTCGGCGCAAGAACGGACCCCGGACACGACGAAGGCCGAGGACATCGCGTCCTCGGCCTTTCGTCGTGTCCGAGGGGTGCTCACTCGGCGCGGAGGTTGGCCTCGATCTCCAGGGTGATCTTGACCTTCTCGCCCAGCATGGCGCCGCCCTCGGGGCCGACGCCGAAGTCGGTGCGGTTGATCGTGGTGGAGGCGGAGATGCCGAGCAGGGTGCCGCCCTGGCCGTTGTCGGTGAAGCCGCCGAGCTCGGCCGCCAGCGACACCGGCTTGGTCACGCCGTGCAGGGTGAACTCGCCGTCGATGACGTAGTCGCTGCCGTCCTGGCGGATGCCGGTGGAGCGGAAGCCCGCCTTCGGGAACTTCTCCACGTCCAGGAAGTCGCTGTTGCGCACGTGCGCGTCGCGGTCGCCGTTGCCGGTGTTGATCGTGGCCGGGTCGATGTCCGCGGTCACCGAGGAGTCGAGGGGGTTCTCGGCGGTGACGATCTCGCCGCTGAAGCCGTCGAAGCGGCCGCGGGAGCGACCGACGCCCAGGTGGCGCAGGGTGAACTCGATGTCGGAGTGCACGCTGTCGATGTCCCAGGTGCCGACGACGTAACCGGGGATCGTGGTGGCAGTGCTCATGTGGCCTTCTCCTGAAACGGTGGTGCGGGTGGTTGCTGCACCGTGCAACGGTGTTGAACGTTCAACCATTCCGGCTGTGATGCGGTTCACCGGCGGTGTGGCGACTCGCCTGCCGTCCGATCAGCGCCTCGGCTACGGATACGCTGCCAGGTGAACAACAGGCACCGTGGATTCGGTGCGCTAGGCGGCTGGCGGAACAGGCGATGCTCAACATCTTCGCGCGGGCTTCGATCTCCCGCTGGACGCACCCGATCGGCGCAGCGCTGGTCCGGGCGGGGCTCACGCCGAACGCCGTCACCGTCATCGGCACGGTCGCCGGCGTCGCGTCCGCGCTCTGGTTCTTCCCGCGCGGCGAGCTGTTCACCGGCACCGTCGTGGTCACCGTGTTCCTGCTGTTCGACCTGCTCGACGGGGCGATGGCCCGCGCCGGCGGCGGGTCCTCCGCGTTCGGCGGCGTGCTCGACGCCGGGTGCGACCGCATCGCCGACGGCGCCCTGTTCGGGGCGCTGGTGTGGTGGGCGCTGGTCGTGGAGGGGGATCGGCCGCTCGGCGTCGGGCTGCTGCTGTGCCTGGTGGGCGCGCAGGTCACCTCGTACGTGAAGGCCCGTGCCGAGGCGAACGGGCTCAGCGCCGACGGCGGCCTCGCCGAGCGGGCCGAGCGGTTCGTGCTCGTGCTGGTCGGCACCGGGCTGCACGGGCTCGGCGTGCCCTACGTGCTGGACGTGGCGGTGTGGTTGCTCGCGGCGCTCTCCGCGCTCACCGTCCTGCAGCGCCTGCGCGCGGCGGCCCGCTCCGCTCAGGCCGGGACAAGTTCCTCGTAGCCGGACCACGCGAAGTGCCGCTCCGCCGGCGGCACGTCCTGCTCCAGCAGCAGGTCCGCGGCCGCGTCGTCGGGGGCACCCTCCTCGTCAAGCGGCAGCACCGCCGCGAAGTACCGGCCGAAGCGGCAGTCGTGCGCGCGCAGCTGGGCCAGGCCCCACGCGGTGAGGCAGTCCCGCCACACGGCGGGCTGGTCGTCGCCGGGGAGCTCGCCGAGGCAGATCAGCTGCTCGTAGGCGCAGCGCGAATCGGGGTTGCGGATCTCGTAGAGGGCGATGCCGCAGCGCATGGGGGACCTCCTGGTGATGTCGGGGCGAAGCCGCCGGGTACGTTGTGTGCTCGAATGATCACGGAGCGCTGTGTAAAGATTACTTAGTGAATCTTGCTCGCATAGATCACCGTCGGGTGATCTTCGCGCCCGGATCGGCGACCGCACCGGAACGGCAGGGGAGAGCACCCGATGCACGAGCAAGCCGGCCACGACCCGGTCGGTCCGCAGCCGATCAGCCCGACCGTGGGGCGCCGCTGGCTGGCCCAGGAGATCCGCCGGTTGCGCGAATCCGCGGGCCTGAAGCAGAGCGACATCGCGGCCAGGCTCCGCTGCGGCCAGGGCAAGATCGCGCACATGGAGAGCATGCGGAACGCGATCAGCGGACCGGACCTGGAGATCATGCTCCCGTTCCTCGGCGTGCCCGCCGAGCGCATCGACTGGTACCTCCGGCTGGCCGACGTCGCCAAGCAGAAGGGCTGGTGGGACGGCAACCAGGCCATCCCCGAGTGGTTCTCCCTCTACGTCGGCCTCGAATGGGGAGCCAGCGAGATCCGCGAGTGGGACCTCGGCTTCGTCCCGGGGATCTTGCAGACGCGGAGGTACGCGGACGCGGTTCTCCGCGATGGTTCGTCAGCCTCGAAGTCTCATTTGGAGGAGCAGGCAGCGGCCCGACTGAGGCGAAGAGACGCATTGACCAGGGACGGTGAGCAGCTGACCCTGCACGCGATCATCGATGAGTCTGCGCTCCGCCGGGAGATCGGCTCCCAGGAAGTGATGTTCGAGCAGATCGAGAGACTGGCGACGTTCTGCACGAACCCGCAAGTGACCTTGCAGGTCATGGCTTTGGGTGGCGGTCCTCATCGAGGGCAGCTCGGCTCGTTTCACCTGGTTGACTTCGCGAACGCCGATGATCCTGGGGTCGTTTACGTGGAGAACCAGTCGGGCGGTAGTTGCCTCGAAGAACCCGATGTCGTGGAGGTCTTCCGCCAGGTGTTCGACGAGCTGACAATGAAGGCGTTGTCGATCAGCGAGACCGAAGCGTTCTTACGGAGACTGACGAAGGACTTCGCATGACATCGTGGCACCTTTCGACCGCATCGAGCGTGGGTGGCGTGGTCTGGCGGAAGAGCAGCCGCAGCGGTCAGGGCGGAGGTGCGTGCGTCGAAGTGGCCGCATTGAGCTCGGCGGTCGGTGTACGCGACTCGAAGGACCCCGATGGTCCCGCGCTGCTGTTCGGGCGCTCGGCGTGGGCGGTGTTCGTGCGGGGCCTGTGATGGCCGCCGACGCGGGTACGGGCACCGTCGGTGCCGCTGGTTAGGCTGCTCGCCGCGAGTGCTCGATCAAGCGGAGGTGCGGCGTGGTGGCTTCGACGGACGACGCGGTCTACGACGTCCGCATCCGAGCCTGGGCGGGCGGGCAGTTCGACTGGTTCCCGCTGGCCTCGGCGGTTCCGGCGGAGACCGTCGCCGTGCTGCGCGACACCGCCGCCTGGGACGTCGAGGCGGTCGAAGCGGAGTCCGCCGCCGACCCGGTCCCGCCGGTCACGCACCCGATCACCGAGGCCGACGAGTACGCGGTGTGGATGCGCTACCCGTCCTCCGGCGGCAAGGTGCCGTGGGGACTGATCGCCGACCACCTCACCCCGGAGCAGGCCGCCGCCTACGTCCGGAACCCGCAGATCCAGCTCAACGTCCAGCCGGTCGCCGACCGCACCGAACCGGCCCCGATCGAGGACGGCGGGATCGAGGACGGCGGGATCGAGGACGGCGGGATCGAGGACGGCGGCGGGCCCGACCCGGAACCCGCCGCGGACTGAACCGGAACTCCGGGCCCGCGCGGCCGGGCCCCCGTCAGGTGGGCATCGGTTCGTAGCGCTCGAAGTGGCGGGTGAAGGTGGCGCTGCCCGAGCTCAGCGAGCGCACGTTGATCGAATAGCGGGCCAGTTCGCTCGCGGGCACGTGCGCGCGCACCACCGTCCAGCCGGAGTCCTCCGGTTCGGTGCCGACGACCTTGCCGCGACGGCTGGACAGGTCGCCGAGGATCACGCCCAGGTGCTCGTCCGGGATGGACACCGCGACCGCGTCCACCGGTTCCAGCGTGACCAGCCCGGCCTGCTCGGCGGCCGCGCGCAGCGCCAGGGCGCCCGCGGTCTGGAAGGCGGCGTCCGAGGAATCGACGCTGTGCGCCTTGCCGTCCACCAGCGTCACCTTCAGGTCCACCAGCGGCAGGCCCTCCTCCAGGCCGCGCTCCACCTGCGCCCGGACGCCCTTCTCGACGCTGGCGATGAACTGCTTCGGGATCGCGCCGCCCACCACCCGGTCGGCGAACTCGACGCCGGAACCGCGCGGCGCGGGCTCCACCTCGACGTCGCACACCGCGAACTGGCCGTGCCCGCCGGACTGCTTCTTGTGGCTGCCGTGCCCCTTCGCCGCCTGCCGGAACGTCTGGCGCAGCGGTACCCGCAACGGCTCGGTGTCGATCTCCGCGCCACCGTCGCGGAGGCGTTGCAGCACCACGTCGGCGTGCGCCTCGCCGGTGCACCACAGCACCAGCTGGTGGGTCTCGCCGTCCCGCTGCAACCGCAGGCTCGGGTCGGCGGCGACGAGCCGGTTCAGGTTCCGCGCCAGCGCGTCCTCGTCGCTGCGAGTGCGCGCGACGACCGCGACCGGCAGCAGCGGCTCCGGCATCGGCCACGGCGACAGCAGCAGCGGGCCCGCCGGATCGGACAGGGTGTCGCCGGTCTCGGCCGAGCCGAGCTTCGTCAGCGCGCAGAGGTCGCCCGCGACGCAGCGCGGCACCTCGCGCAGCCCCGACCCCAGCGGTGAGTACAGGTGCGCGACCCGCTCGTCCTCGTCGTGGTCCGGGTGCCCGCGCTCGGCCATGCCGTGCCCGGAGACGTGCACCGCCCGCTCCGGCAGCACCGTCCCCGAGAACACCCTGGCCAGTGACACCCGTCCGACGTAGGAATCGACCGAGGTGTGCACGACCTCCGCGACCAGCGGGCCCGCCGGGTCCGCAGGCAGTTCCCGCGGGTTCCCGCCGCGCGGATCGGTGACCTGGACCGGCGGGTGCTCCCGCGGGGAGGGGAAACCGCGCACCAGGCCGTCCAGCAGCTCCGGCAGCCCCACCTCGGTCGCCGCGCACACCGGCAGCACCGGGTGCAGGCCGCCACGGGACACCGCCGTCTCCAGGTCGCGGATCAGCACCGGCTCCTCGATCCGCTCACCGGCCACGTAGCGGTCCATCAGCGACTCGTCCTCGCTCTCGGCGATGATCGCCTCGATCAGCTCGGCGCGTTCCCGCTCGCAGTCCCGCGCCGCGCCGGTGCCCGAGACGGTGCCGGTGAGCACCCCGACCAGGCCGGTGGTGCCGCCGCCGGACCCGCGCAGCGGCAGGTGCAGCGGCAGCACCCCGGCCCCGAACGCTTCCCGGCACGACTCCAGCGCGGCCGCCGGATCGGCCCGGTGCTGGTCCAGCCGGGACAGCACCACCGCGCGCGGCATCGACACCCGGGCGCACTCCTGCCAGATCGCGCGCGTCGCCGCGTCCACGCCCTCCTCGGCGGACACCACGAACAGCGCCGCGTCCGCCGCGCGCAGGCCCGCGCGCAGCTCCCCGACGAAATCGGCGTAGCCGGGCGTGTCGATCAGGTTGATCTTGTGGCCGTCGTGGTCCAGCGGCGCCACCGACAGCGCCACCGAGCGCTGCTGGTCGACGGCCGCGCTGTCGTGGTCGCACACCGTCGTCCCGTCCACCACGGAACCCGTCCGCGGGATGGTGCCGGTCGCCGCCAGCAGCGCCTCCACCAGCGTGGTCTTGCCCGCGGCGGACGGGCCGACCAGGACCACGTTGCGGATGTCGCTCGGATCGGTGGGAGCGGGCGCCGCCTGCGCTCCCGGAACGTTCTGCTTGCTGCCCATCGCAGCCCCCTCGGACGTCGTCGTGCCCTCGATCGCACACCCGGGTGACGTCGCGTGCAATGCCGTTCACCGGCGCCGATCGCGAAGTGGACTACCGAAAACGGGGGTAAGTGGACCGTGGAAGTGGTCCAGTTCCGGCCTAGCGTCGGAGGGGAGCGCGGCGCACCGCCGCACCGGAACCCCCGAGGGAAGGCAGACCGTGACCGACACCGCAGCCACCGCCCAGGCCACCGGCACCGACGGAGTGAAGCGCGGCATGGCGGAGATGCTCAAAGGCGGGGTGATCATGGACGTGGTGACCCCCGACCAGGCGAAGATCGCCGAAGCCGCGGGCGCCGTCGCCGTGATGGCCCTCGAACGGGTCCCGGCCGACATCCGCGCCCAGGGCGGCGTGGCCCGCATGTCCGACCCGGACATGATCGAGGGCATCGTCGACGCCGTCTCCATCCCCGTGATGGCCAAGGCCCGCATCGGACACTTCGTCGAAGCCCAGGTGCTGCAGTCCCTCGGCGTCGACTACATCGACGAGTCCGAGGTGCTCACCCCCGCTGACGAGGCGCTGCACATCGACAAGTGGAACTTCACCGTGCCGTTCGTCTGCGGCGCCACCAACCTCGGCGAGGCCCTGCGCCGCATCGCCGAAGGCGCCGCCATGATCCGCTCCAAGGGCGAGGCGGGCACCGGCAACGTCGTCGAGGCCACCCGGCACATGCGCTCCATCCGCGCCGAGATCCGGCGGCTCACCCGGCTGGACGGGGAGGAGCTGTACGCGGCGGCCAAGGAGCTGCGCGCCCCGGTCGCCCTGGTCAAGGAGGTCGCGGCCGCCGGGAAGCTCCCGGTCGTGCTGTTCACCGCGGGCGGGCTGGCCACCCCGGCCGACGCGGCGATGATGCGCCAGCTGGGCGCCGAAGGCGTGTTCGTCGGCTCCGGCATCTTCAAGTCCGGCGACCCGGCCAAGCGTGCCGAGGCGATCGTGAAGGCGACGACCTTCTACGACGACCCGGACGTGATCGCGAAGGTGTCCCGCGGGCTCGGCGAGGCGATGGTCGGCCTCAACGTCGACTCCCTCCCGGCGGACCAGCGCTACGCCCAGCGCGGCTGGTGACCCCACTTCTCACCAGGTGAATGGCCCATTGGACCGAGCACATCGGTCGAATGGGCCATTCACCCGTCGGAACGGATGAACGGAGAACTCGCGTGTCGGACGGTGTCGCGTCCCCCGTCATCGGCGTGCTCGCCCTGCAAGGCGGCGTCGCCGAGCACCTCGGCGCCCTGGACCGCAGCGGTGCGATCGCCAAACCCGTGCGCAGGCCGGAAGAGCTCGCGGACCTGCACGGCATCGTGCTGCCCGGCGGGGAATCGACGACCACGAGCCGGTTGTTGCACTCCTTCGAGCTGTTCGAACCGCTGCGGCAGCGGCTCGCCGACGGCCTGCCCGCCTACGGCTCGTGCGCGGGCATGGTGCTGCTGGCCGGCGAGGTGCTGGGCGGCGCGGAAGCGGGCATCACCCCGCTCGGCGCGCTCGACATGACCGTGCGGCGCAACGCGTTCGGCAGGCAGGTCGATTCGTTCGAGGCCGACCTCGACTTCACCGGGGTCGACGGCCCGGTGCACGCGGTGTTCATCCGTGCCCCCTGGGTCGAGCGCATCGGGCCGCAGGTGCGGGTGCTGGCCGAGGTCACCCCGCGCGGATCAGGCGACGAGGCCGCCGCCGGTAGGATCGTCGCGGTTCAGCAGGGGCGCGTGCTCGCCACCAGCTTCCACCCGGAACTGGTCCACGGCGACGAGCGCGTGCACCGGCAATTCGTGCAGACCGTTCGCGCAGGCTGAAGGCCCCGGGGTCTCGCCTGCGACGGCGTGGAAAGACGGAGGAAAGATGAGCGGCCACTCCAAGTGGGCCACCACCAAGCACAAGAAGGCCGCCGTCGACGCCAAGCGCGGCAAGCTCTTCGCGAAGCTCATCAAGAACGTGGAGGTCGCGGCGCGCACCGGCGGAGGAGACCCCGACGGCAACCCGACGCTCTACGACGCCATGCAGAAGGCGCGCAAGAACTCGGTGCCCGTCGACAACATCGAGCGCGCCCGCAAGCGCGGCGGTGGCGAAGAGGCCGGCGGCGCCGACTGGCAGACCCTGATGTACGAGGGCTACGGCCCGAACGGCGTCGCGGTCCTGGTCGAGTGCCTCACCGACAACAAGAACCGCGCCGCGGGCGAGGTCCGCACCGCGATGACCCGCAACGGCGGTTCGATGGCCGACGCCGGTTCGGTGTCGTACATGTTCTCCCGGCGCGGCGTGCTGATCGTGCCGAAGAACGGGCTGACCGAGGACGACGTGCTCGGCGCGGTGCTGGAGGCGGGCGCCGAAGAGGTCAACGACCTCGGCGAGAGCTTCGAGGTGCTGTGCGAGCCGACCGACCTGGTCGAGGTCCGCAAGGCGGTGCAGGCGGCCGAGATCGAGTACGACTCCTCGGAGCTGAGCTTCATGGCCTCGGTGAACGTCCCGCTGGACGCGGACGGCGCGCGCAAGATCTTCAAGCTGATCGACGTGCTGGAGGACTGCGACGACGTGCAGAACGTCTACGCCAACTTCGACGTCTCCGATGAAGTGATGGCGGAACTGGACGCCTGATCGGCGCACGGGGCGCGCCGGGGCGGGCGCGGCGCGCCCGAGCCCCCGAAGGCTCCCCCGATCGGATGAGAATCGGCAGAATGGGCCTCGTGGCGGAGACGGAAGAACAGCTGCGGCAGTGGTTGGTGGACACCGCGGAGCGCCACGGCGCGGCCGTGGTGCACGTGGCGGAGGACGAAGGCGGGGCCGCCCACGCGTTCTCCGTAGGGGCGTGGCGGCGCTTCGGCAAGCCCGAGGTCGTGGTGATCGGATTGCCGAAGGACGTGGCGCAGGCGGTGGTGGACACCTACGTCGCGCGCGTCTCCGGCGGCGAGCGGTTCAGCCCCGGGCAGCTGTACGCGGGATTCCTGGCGAACTGCCCGGTCACCTTCGAACGGATCGCGAAGCAGCACTACCCGGAATACCTGGGCAGCGCGTTCACCGTGTACAAGGGCGCCGACTTCCCGGCGGTGCAGCTGATCGTCGCCGCACCGGACGGCACCTTCCCGTGGCAGCCGGACGCGCCCGGCGGGTTCGCCGAATACCAGCCGGTGCTGACCGACAGCGGAGCCCCCGAGCGCTGGACGCCCGGCGTCGACGGTCCGTGACCGCGGGGCCGGTGCGGCGCGCACCGCGCGGACGGGTGATCATCGGGTGTGTCGTGCGGGAGCGGGACGCCCCGCAGGCGCTAGAGTGTCGAACGGGTGTTCCCGGGTGAGCTGAAGGCCGAGGAGGAAGTCGTGCGCGTGCTGGGAGTCGACCCCGGGCTGACCCGCTGCGGGATCGGCGTGGTGGACGGCGGCCGGAACCGGCACATCTCCTGCGTCGCCGTCGGTGTCGTGCGCACCCCGCCCGCCGACGAGCTGCCGATGCGGCTCAAGGCGGTCGCGGACGCCGTCGAGCAGTGGATGGACGCGCACCAGCCCGAGGTGGTGGCCATCGAGCGGGTGTTCAGCCAGCACAACGTGCGCTCGGTGATGGGCACCGCGCAGGCCTCCGGGGTGGTGGCGCTGGCCGCCGCCCGCCGCGGGCTGCCGGTCGCGTTCCACACGCCGAGCGAGGTCAAGGCCGCCATCAGCGGCTCCGGCCGTGCCGACAAGCGGCAGGTCACGCTCATGGTCACCAAGGTCCTCGGGCTCAGCGAAGCACCCCGGCCGGCCGACGCCGCCGACGCGCTCGCCCTCGCCGTCTGCCACCTGTGGCGGGCGCCGATGAGCTCGCGGCTGGCCGCGGCGGAGGCGAAGGCCGCGGAACTGGCCAAGGCGCACCGGCAACGGCTGCGGGACGCGCGGCGTCCCCCGGCAGGCAGAGGAGACCTCACAGGATGATCGCTTCGGTACGCGGGCCGGTGCTCTCGATCGGGCTGGACCACGCCGTGATCGACGTGGGCGGGCTCGGGCACGCCGTGCACGCCACCCCCGCCACCCTCGCCGGGCTGCGCCGCGGCGAAGAGGCGCTGCTGGCCACGACGCTCGTCGTGCGGGAGGACTCGCTCACCCTGTACGGCTTCGCCGATCCGGAGGCGCGCGACCTGTTCGGGCTGCTGCAGACCGCGTCCGGAGTGGGGCCGCGGCTGGCGCTGGCGACGCTGGCGGTGCTCTCGCCGGACCAGCTGTGCCACGCGCTCGCGGACGGCAACCTCACCACGCTCACCCAGGTGCCCGGCATCGGGAAGAAGAGCGCCGAGCGGCTGATCCTGGAGCTGCGGGACAAGGTCGGCACCCTCGCCGGCAACGGTTCCGGCGAGCTGCCCGGCGCCCCGGACCGCGGCCGGGTCCGCACCGAGGTCGCCGAGGCGCTGGTGGGCCTCGGGTTCTCCGCGAAGCAGGCCGAGCAGAGCGTGGAAGCCGTGCTCGCCGCCGACGGCGCACCCGCCGACACCTCCGCGGTGCTGCGCAAGGCGCTGGCCGCGCTGGGCCCGCGATGAGCGCTCCGCACGAGGACGAGGACCCGCCCGCGGACCTGCTGCCCGGCCAGCTCCCGGCGCGGCAGGCGCTGCCCGGCGAAGCCCCGCTGGATCCGGAGCAGGAACCGGCCGAGCAGGACGTGGAGAGCACGCTGCGCCCGCGCAGGCTCAGCGAGTTCGTCGGCCAGCCGCGGGTGCGCGAACAGCTGCAACTGGTGCTGCACGGCGCGCTCAACCGCCGCGAACAGCCCGACCACGTGCTGTTCTCCGGCCCGCCCGGGCTCGGCAAGACCAGCCTCGCGATGATCATGGCGGCGGAGCTGGGCTCCGCGATCCGGGTGACCTCGGGGCCCGCGCTGGAACGGCCCGGCGACCTGGCGGCGATGCTGTCCAACCTCGCCGAGGGCGACGTGCTGTTCATCGACGAGATCCACCGCATCGCCCGGCCCGCCGAGGAGATGCTGTACCTGGCGATGGAGGACTACCGGGTCGACGTCGTCGTCGGCAAGGGCCCGGGCGCCACCAGCATCCCGCTGGAGATCGCGCCGTTCACGCTGGTCGGCGCCACCACTCGCTCGGGGACGCTCACCGGCCCGCTGCGGGACCGGTTCGGGTTCACCGCGCACATGGAGTTCTACTCGCCCGCCGAGCTGGAGCTGGTGGTGCGCCGCTCCGCGGGCATCCTCGGCGTGGACCTGCGTCCCGACGGCGCCGTCGAGATCGCCCGCCGCTCCCGGGGGACGCCGCGCATCGCGAACCGGCTGCTGCGCCGGGTCCGCGACTACGCGGAGGTGCGCGCCGACGGCGCGGTCACCCTGGACGTGGCGCGGTCGGCGCTGGCGGTCTACGACGTCGACGAGTTCGGCCTGGACCGGCTGGACCGCGCGGTGCTCTCGGCGCTGGTGCGGTCCTTCCACGGCGGGCCGGTCGGGATCACCACCATCGCGGTCGCGGTGGGGGAGGAACCGAGCACGGTCGAGGAGGTCTGCGAGCCTTACCTGGTGCGCGCGGGCATGCTCGCCCGCACCTCGCGCGGCCGGGTCGCGACCGTCGCCGCCTGGCAGCACGTGGGTCTCACCCCGCCGCCGCACGCGCCCGGCGAATCGCAGGCCGTCCTGTTCGAGTAGCCGCCGTTCGAGCCCGTTCCGGCGGCGGGTGGGCTGTGAGTCCGGCCACCTCGCGGGCGATAGGCTGCGCGGCGTTGACGGCCCCGATGGCGCCGCCGGACACCGGTTCGGCCCGCGCGGCCCGACGGGTGGCGGCACGCCCATCGACACGGCTGGCACACTGGAAGCGCTACATCCGAACAATTCGGGCGCCCCGGCAGGTGGTCGGGCGATCCCCGCGGCGTCCGCCGAAACGGAGCATGATGTCTCTCGAATCCTTGTTTCTGCCCCTGCTGATCGTGCTGCTGGCCGTGCCGATGTTCCTCCAGGCGCGCAAGCAGAAGCGTGCCGTGCAGGAGCAGCAGAAGCTGCAGAACTCGCTGACCACGGGTGACCGGGTGATGACGACCTCCGGGCTGTTCGGCACCGTGGTGTCGAGCTCGGACGACAGCATCGACCTGGAGATCGCGCCGGGCGTCGTCACCACCTGGGTGCGCGCCGCCGTCCGCGAGAAGGTCACCACCGAGGAGGCCGCCGAGGTCACCGAGGCCACCGCGACCGAGCAGGACGAGGCCGCCCCCGCGGCCGAGGCGAAGGACGCCGAGGGCGAGCAGCAGGAGGCCACCGCGACCTCCACCGAGTCCTCCGCGCAGGTCGCCGAGCCGATCGAGAAGCAGAAGACCAGCTGAGCCGGAACGGCCGGTGATCAGCACCGGCCGTCCGCCGCGTTCCCGGACCGGCCCGAACGCGGGCCGTCCGGCAGAGCCGTCGAGTCGCCGCCTCGGAGGCGGCGGCTCCGGCCCGCAGCGCGCCCGGCGTCCCGCGCCGTTCGCTCCGCCGCAGCGGAGTATCGCGGCCCGGTCGATGCCCGCCTCCCGCCCTGCGGTGCCGACGCCCCGCCATCCGGCCGACGGGCGGCCGCCGACCGGCGGAGGGAGCTCCCCGCGACCGCCGCCGTGGCGGGTTTACGAATCCCGCACCGCGCCACCGGGCCGCTCCACCCGCGTCCGCCTTGGGCGATTTCCCCAGTTCGCGGGCCCGCGAAGCCGCCCCTCGCGTCTTCCCGCGCCACCCGCCTGGCAGACTGGCGACGGGCCTTCCCAGATCGTGCGGCGTGCTCGTGCTGTTCGGGCGCGTACTGTGATCAACGGCCGTTCCGGGGGTACCTGGAACGGCCGATCATTCGGGGCATCGGATCGCGGGCGCTCCGCCCTGCGCGGCCGATGTCCCGCCCACATTCCGTAGACCGTGGACAGGAGACCGACGCACCGTGGCACCTCCGGCCGGGCAGATCCGCCCAGGGCGTTACCTCGCGATCTTCGCGCTGATCGTCGTGGCGTTGTACGGATTGGTATTCCTCACCGGCGACAAGAAACCCGATCCGAAGCTGGGCATCGATCTCCAGGGCGGCACCCGGGTGACGCTCACCGCGCGCACCCCGGACGGTCGGCCGCCGACGCAGGAATCGCTGACCCAGGCGCGGCAGATCATCGAGACCCGCGTCAACGGCATGGGCATCAGCGGCTCCGAGGTGAACCTCGACGGCTCCAACCTGGTGATCACCGTGCCCGGCGAGGGCGGTGACCAGGCCAAGCAGCTCGGCCAGACCGCGGAGCTGAGCTTCCGCAAGGTGGTGCCGAACATGGTGGCGCCCGCGCAGGCCCCGCCGCCGCAGCCGGGCCAGCCCTCCGGGACCGCGCCGCAGGCCGCCCACGCCCAGCAGCCCGCCGACCCGGAAGCCCAGCAGGCGGCGATCGACGAGGCGAAGAAGACCCGGCAGAGCACCGACCCGAACGTGCAGATGCAGGCGCTCTCCGCGCTGGACTGCAACGCCGAGGACCCGCTGCGCGGCAACGCCGACCCGAAGCTCCCGCTGGTCGCCTGCGACCAGCAGAAGGCGCAGAAGTACGTGCTGGAGCCGGTGTTCATGGAAGGCACCGACATCGCCAACGCGGCGGCGCAGCCGCCGAACCAGCAGGAGCCGAACTGGACGGTGAGCCTGGACTTCACCGCTGACGGCGGCAAGCGCTGGGCGGACTTCACCTCCGCCAACGTCGGCCAGCAGGCCGCGTTCGTGCTCGACGGCGAGGTCGTCTCCGCACCGACGATCAACCAGGCGCTGCTCGGCGGCAACGCCTCCATCAGCGGCAGCTTCAACCAGCAGTCCGCGACGGACCTGGCCGACGTGCTCAAGTACGGCTCGCTGCCGCTGGCGTTCGACCAGTCCGAGGCCGAGACGGTGTCGGCGACGATGGGCGTGGCCGCGCTGGAGGCCGGTCTGATCGCGGGCGGCATCGGCCTGTTCCTGGTCGCGGTGTACTGCCTCGCCTACTACCGGCTGCTCGGCGTGCTCACGGTGCTGTCGCTGGTGCTCTCCGGCGGCATCGTCTACGGCGTGCTGGTGCTGCTCGGGCGGTGGATCGGCTTCACCCTCGACCTGGCGGGCATCGCCGGGTTCATCGTCGCGATCGGCATCACCGCGGACTCGTTCATCGTGTTCTTCGAACGGCTCAAGGATGAGATCCGCGAGGGCCGGACGTTCCGCTCCGCGGTGCCCCGGGCGTGGATCCGGGCGCGGCGCACGATCCTGTCCGCCGACGCGGTGAGCTTCCTGGCCGCGGCCGTGCTCTACGTGCTCGCGGTCGGCCAGGTGAAGGGCTTCGCGTTCACCCTCGGCATGTCGACGGTGCTCGACCTCGTCGTGGTGTTCCTGGTGACGCACCCGCTGGTGGCGCTGGCGTCGAAGAACAAGTTCCTGTCCAAGTCCTCGGTGTCCGGCCTCGGCGCGACGCAGCGCTACGCCGCCGAGCAGCGCGCCGCGCGCTCCCGGGGTGCTTCCAGCGCGAAGGAGGCCTGACGGTGGTCACCCACAGCACCGCCGGCGACGGCGGAAACCGGCGCGCGAGCGTCTTCGAACGCCTCTACATCGGCAACGGCGCCTTCGACATCGTCGGCAAGCGCATGCGCTGGTACGTGTCCCTCGGACTGCTGGTGCTGGTGTGCATCGGCGCGATGGGCATCAAGGGCTTCAACCTGGGCATCGACTTCGAGGGCGGCACCAAGCTGCAGGTCCCCGCCGTCGGCGCGCAGGGCCCGATCAGCGAGGACCAGGTGCAGGAGGCGTTCACCGAAGCGCTCGGGCACCCGGCCGAAACGGTGCAGCTGGTGGGCACCGCGAGCAGCCAGACCATCCAGGTCCGCACCGAGTCGCTGAACACCGCGCAGGTCGCCGAGGTCAAGGAGACGATGTTCCAGCGGCTCCAGCCGCTGGGCACCGACGGCAGGCCGAGCCCGGCCGCGGTCAGCGACAGCGCGGTCAGCGGCACCTGGGGTGGCGAGATCACCCAGCAGGCGCTGCTGGCGCTGGGCGTGTTCCTGGTGCTGGTGACCGTGTTCCTCGCGTTCTACTTCGAGCGCTGGATGGCGGTGGCGGCGCTGATCGCGCTGCTGCACGACGTGGTGGTCACGGCGGGCATCTACGCGCTCACCGGCTTCGAGGTCACGCCGAGCACGGTGATCGGTCTGCTGACGATCCTCGGGTTCTCGCTGTACGACACGGTCGTGGTGTTCGACAAGGTGAAGGAGAACACCCGCGGGCTGCTCGGCCTGACCCGTCGCACCTACCCGGAGGCCGCGAACCTCGCGGTGAACCAGACGCTGATGCGCTCCATCAACACCTCGGTGATCGCGCTGCTGCCGGTGGCCGGCCTGCTCGTGGTCGGCGCCTGGCTGCTGGGCGTGGGCGTGCTGCGGGACCTGGCACTGGTGCAGCTGGTCGGCATGATCGCCGGTGTGATCTCGTCGATCTTCCTGGCGACGCCGCTGCTGGTGGACTTCAAGATGCGCGACCGCAAGTACCGGCAGCAGGCGGCGAAGGTCGTCCAGCGCCGGGAGCGGGGCGCGGCGAAGGAGGCCGACGAACCGGCGGACGAGCAGGCCGAGGCGCGTCCGGAACGGCCGCTGGCCGGCGCGTCCAGCGCTGCGGGCAGGCGCACCGCGCGCTCCGACGCCCCGCAGAACCGGCGGCGGCCCGCGGGCAAGTCCAGCCGCCCGACCGGGAAGAAGCGGCGCTGATGGCGGAGCCGGACGCGGTGCGGGTGCTGCACCCCGCACTGGAGCAGGCGGCGCGGCTGATCCGCGAGGTCCCGGACTTCCCGGAGCCCGGGATCCTGTTCCGCGACATCAGCCCGCTGCTGGCCGACGGGGAGGCGTTCGCGGCGGTCGTGCGCGCGCTCGGTGACGGCCTGGAGTTCGACGTGGTGGCCGGGGTGGAGGCCCGCGGCTTCCTGCTCGGCGCCGCCGTCGCGCACGCGCGCGGCACCGGCGTCGTGGGCCTGCGGAAGCCGGGCAAGCTGCCGGAGGTCGCGGACCGCGTCGACTACCAGCTGGAGTACGGCTCGGCGAGCCTGGAGCTCCCGGCGGCGACCATCAGCCCTGGGCAGCGGGTGCTGGTGGTGGACGACGTGCTCGCCACCGGCGGCACGCTGCGCGCCGCCTGCGAGCTGCTGGGCCGGGCGGGTGCGAAGGTCGTGGCCTCGTCGGTGGTGCTCGAACTGACCGCCCTGGGCGGCCGGGACCGGATGGATTCGGACGTGCAGGCACTGCTGGCGGTGTGAGGATTTTCGGCCCGGGTGATCGGTCCTGGTGAAGTTTTCCCGTCGGCTCGCAGCTGAGAGTGACCGTTCAACGTTTCGGGGGACGGCCGGGGAAGGGCGATAGCCCGAACGGCGTTATTCTCGATGCCCGGGTCGTGACCGCTTCACCGCATCAAGACCCGGGTGCAACGTCCCCTCCATGCCCGGGAGCGCGCGGTGAGCCAAGACGTCGAGTCTCCTGCCCCAGCAGCAACCGAGCAGGCACGCCCCGCCTCGGCGACCAGGCGGGTGCGCGCCCGCTTGGCCAGACGGATCACGGCGCAGCGCGCCGCGGAGGTCAAGCAAGTGCTCGAACCGCTGGCCGCGGTGCACCGCGAGCTGCACCCGCACGCGGACCTGGCGCTGCTGCAGCGGGCCTACGACGTGGCCGAGGACAAGCACAGCCACCAGCGCCGCAAATCGGGCGATCCCTACATCACCCATCCGCTGGCCGTCGCCACCATTCTGGGTGAGCTGGGCATGGACACCACGACGTTGGTGGCGGCGCTGCTGCACGACACGGTCGAGGACACCGACTACTCGGTGGAGCGCCTCAGCGAGGACTTCGGCGACGAAGTGGCGCACCTGGTGGACGGCGTCACCAAGCTGGACAAGGTGAAGCTCGGCGCGGCCGCCGAGGCCGAGACCATCCGCAAGATGATCATCGCGATGGCCCGCGACCCGCGCGTCCTCGTGATCAAGCTGGCGGACCGGCTGCACAACATGCGCACCATGCGCTTCCTGCCGCCGGAGAAGCAGGCCCGCAAGGCCCGCGAAACCCTCGAAGTGCTCGCCCCGCTCGCGCACCGGCTCGGCATGGCCACCATCAAGTGGGAGCTGGAGGACCTGGCGTTCGCCATCCTCCAGCCCAAGAAGTACGACGAGATCGTGCGCCTGGTCGCCAACCGCGCCCCCTCCCGGGACACCTACCTGCGCACCGTCACCGACGAGCTGTCCGGCCAGCTGGAGGCCGCGCGGCTGGCCGCCAAGGTCGAGGGCCGCCCGAAGCACTACTACTCGATCCACCAGAAGATGATCGTCCGCGGCCGCGACTTCGACGACATCCACGACCTGGTGGGCGTGCGCATCCTCGTCGACGAGGTGCGCGACTGCTACGCCGCGATGGGCGTGGTGCACGCGCTGTGGCAGCCGATGCCCGGCCGGTTCAAGGACTACATCGCCCAGCCCCGCTTCGGCGTCTACCAGTCGTTGCACACCACGGTCATCGGTCCCGAGGGCAAACCGCTGGAAGTGCAGATCCGCACCAGCGAGATGCACCGCACCGCCGAGTACGGCATCGCCGCGCACTGGCGCTACAAGGAGACCAAGGGCCGCAACGGCGGCGGTGGCCAGGCGGGCGTCGAAGTCGACGACATGGCCTGGATGCGCCAGCTGCTGGACTGGCAGCGGGAGGCCGCCGACCCCGGCGAGTTCCTCGAATCGCTGCGCTACGACCTCGCCACCCGCGAGATCTTCGTGTTCACCCCCAAGGGCGATGTGATCACGCTGCCGTCCGGGTCGACCCCGGTGGACTTCGCGTACGCGGTGCACACCGAGGTCGGGCACCGGTGCATCGGCTCCCGCGTCAACGGCCGCCTGGTCGCCCTCGAGCGCAAGCTCGAGAACGGCGAGGTCGTCGAGATCTTCACCTCCAAAGCCGAAGGCTCCGGGCCGAGCCGGGACTGGCTGTCGTTCGTGGCCTCCCCGCGGGCCAAGGCGAAGATCAAGCAGTGGTTCGCGAAGGAACGCCGCGAAGAAGCCATCGAGCACGGCAAGGATGCGATCACCAAGGAGATCCGCCGGCTCGGCCTCCCGGTGCAGCGCCTCGTCACCGCCGACTCCATCGCCGCGGTCGCCCGCGAGCTGCACTACGTGGACGTCACCGCGCTGTACGCGGCCGTGGGGGAGCGGCAGGTCTCCGCGCACCACCTGGTGCAGCGGCTCGTCGCGCTGATCGGCGGTGTGGAGCAGGCCGAGGACGAGATCGCCGAGCGCTCCACCCCGTCCACCGTGCAGCAGCGCCGCCGCAGCACCGGCGACTCCGGGGTCGTGGTCAAGGACGCCGGGGACGTGTGGTCCAAGCTCGCCCGCTGCTGCACCCCGGTGCCCGGCGACGAGATCCTCGGCTTCGTCACCCGCGGCGGCGGGGTCAGCGTGCACCGCACCGACTGCACCAACGCCGACGACCTGCGCAAATCGCCGGAACGGCTGGTCGAGGTCTACTGGGCGCCGTCCTCGTCGTCGGTGTTCCTGGTCGCCATCCAGGTGGAGGCGCTGGACCGGCACCGGCTGCTCTCGGACGTGACGAAGGTGCTCGCCGACGAGCGGGTGAACATCCTGTCCGCCTCGGTCACCACCTCGAAGGACCGGGTCGCGGTGAGCCGCTTCTCCTTCGAGATGGGCGACCCGAAGCACCTGGGGCACGTGCTCAAGGCGGTCCGCAACATCGAAGGCGTCTACGACGTCTACCGCGTGACCTCGGCGGCGTGAGGGTCAGGCCGTGATGTCGATCCGCTGGTAGCCGCGGATCGCGAAGGCGGCCGCGCGGCGGGGGCGCTCCAGCAGGGCGTAATCGGGGAAGCGGGCGGCGAACTCGGCCAGCACGACGCCGATCTCCAGGCGGGCCAGCGGTGCCCCCAGGCAGTAGTGCATGCCGAGGCCGAGCGCCAGGTGCGGGTTCGGGGCCCGGGTCAGGTCCAGCTCGTCCGGGGCGGTGAACGCGGCCGGGTCCCGGTTCGCCGCGCCCAGCAGCACCACCACCTTCTCGCCCGCCTCGACCCGGGTCCCGGCCAGCTCCACCGGGTGCACCGCGGTGCGCTCGAACAGCTGGTTCGGGGTGTCGTGGCGCAGCAGCTCGTCCACGGCGGTGCCCACCGCGTCCGGGCCGAGCCCGCGGAACAGGCGCCACTGCGCGGGCCGGTCGTGCAGCGCGACGACGGCGTTGCCGATGCCGTTCACGCTGGCCTCGTGCCCGGCCATCAGCAGCAGCGCGCAGGTCGCCACCAGCTCGTCGCGGTCCAGCGCGCCGGTGCCGACGAGCGCGCTCAGCGGATCGTCACCGGGGTGCGCGCGGCGGTGTTCGACGTGCCCGGCGACGTGCTCGCGGAACTCGCCCGCGGCCAGCTCCGCGTCCCGGCGGCCCGCGTCGTCGAGCTCCGGCTCGTACATCCGCACGATCCGGTTCGACCAGTCCCGCAGCAGCGGGCCGTCGGCGAGCGGGAAGCCGAGCAGCGCGGCGATCACGTCCACCGGCAGCGGCCCGGCCAGCGCGGACATCAGGTCGGCGCGGCCGTGCTCGTCGATCTCGGCGCGCAGCCGGTCCAGGCGCGGGCGGACGAGCTCGGTGGTGGTGGCGCGCATCGCGGCGACGGCGCGGCGGTGGAACAGCGGGGCGACGGCCGCGCGCAACCTGCCGTGCAGCCGCTCGTTCTCCAGCATGCTGAGCCGGTGCAGCGCGTTGAACGCCGCGAACTCCCGCTGCGGAACCCGGTCCACCCACACCCGCCGCAGGTCGCGGTGCCGCAGCACCGCCGAGCACAGCTCGTGCGAGACGGCGACGTGCGCGCCCCACGCCTCGTGCCGGTGCAGCGGTCCCCGCTCGCGCAGCGCGCGGAAGACCGGGTAGGGGTCCGCGACGAAACCGGGATCGGCCGGGTCCAGCGCCGCCACGTCGATCACCTGCGCACCTCCGATCGGTCCGAGCCTAGGCCTCCCGGACGCACCCGAATAGGCCCCGGACGGCGAAGGGCCGCGGAACCGTCCGGTCCCGCGGCCCTCGGCCGAGTCGCGATCGGGTCAGGCGACCTGCGCGGTGTCGATGTGCACCGGCAGCTTCGGCTTCCCGTCGCCCTGACCGGTGTCGTCACCGGCGGCGGCGACCTTGTCCACGACCTGCAGGCCGGGCTCGCCGACGGTGCCGAACACCGTGTACTTCGGCGGCAGCTGCGAGTCGCCGTAGACGATGAAGAACTGGCTGCCGTTGGTGTTCGGCCCCGAGTTCGCCATCGCCAGCGTGCCCCGCGGGTACGTCGGCTGGGAGTCGACCTCGTCGGCGAACGAGTAGCCGGGACCGCCGGAACCGGTGCCGGTCGGGTCACCGCACTGCAGGACCTTCAGGCCTTCGGTGGTCGTCAGCCGGTGGCAGTCGGTGCCGTCGAAGTACTTCGACTGCGCGAGGTGCGCGAAGTTGTTCGCCGCGCACGGCGCCTTGGCGTAGTCCAGCGTGACCGGGATGGCGCCCTGGCCGGTGCTCAGCGTCACCTGCTGGGTCTTCGGCGCATCCGCGCCAGGGGACTCCGGGAGGTCGACCGGCTTCGCCGCGGGCTCACCCGGGGTCGGCTGGTAGACGCAGCTCGGTGCCGCCGCCTCCGACTCACCGCTGCTGTTGATGAAGTACACGACGCCCGCCACGGCCAGGATGACCACCAGCACCGTGGCGCCGAGAGTCATCATCCGACGTCGCTTCGCCTGCTCCGCACGCTGCTCCAACTGCCGTTCGAGCTTGCGCTTGGCGTTCTGGCGACGTTGTTCGTTGCTCGGCACCTGCTCCCTCCCCGGGGGCTCCGACACGATCAGGACACCGTGAGTTTATGGGCCGCCCGGTTCCACGGAACCGGCAGACCGTGCGGGACGATGTTCTAGGCTGAACAGGCCACGGCCCGCCCGTCCGCGGCGGTCGATGATCTCTCGTGTTGGACGACGAAAGGCGCACGCGTGCTGGTGCTCGGGTTCCCCGCCGGACCTCTGCAGGCGAACTGCTACCTGCTCGCCGCGGGCGACGGCGCGGACTGCGTCATCGTCGACCCCGGCCAGGAGGCGACCGAGGCGCTGGAGGAGCAGCTGCGCGAACACCGGCTCGACCCGGTGGCGGTGCTGCTCACCCACGGGCACTTCGACCACGTCTTCTCCGCGGGCGAGGTGTGCCGCGCGCACGACGTGCCCGCCTGGATCCACCCGGCCGACCGGTACATGCTCACCGATCCCGCCGCCTCGATGGGCCCGCAGGGCGCCGAGCTGTTCGAGGCGCTGCCGCCGCTGGTCGCGCCCGGCGACGTCCGGGACCTCGGCGACGGCGACGTGCTGGAGCTCGCCGGGCTCGAACTCGGCGTCACGCACAGCCCCGGCCATACCGGCGGGTCGGTGCTGTTCGGCGTCGGCACGGAGGAGGGCGGTCGGCTGCTGCTGGCCGGGGACACCCTGTTCGCCGGCGCCATCGGACGCACCGACCTGCCGGGCGGCGACCACGGGACGATGCTGCACACGCTGCGCACGCGCATCCTGCCGCTCGTCGACGACACGGTCGTCCTGCCCGGCCACGGACCCACCACCACCATCGGCCGCGAGCGCGCGAGCAACCCGTTCCTGCAGGACCTGGCTCCCGCCGACCGGTGACCCACCCAGCTTGAGGACAGCGAAGCACCCCTGATGAGCACCTTCACCGCCCCCAAGGGCATTCCCGAGTACTACCCGCCGGAATCCGCCGGGTTCCTCGCCGTGCGCGACACGCTCGCCGCCGCGGCCCGCCGCGCCGGGTACGGCTACGTCGAACTGCCCCTGTTCGAGGACACCACCCTGTTCGCGCGCGGCGTCGGCGAATCCACCGACGTGGTCAGCAAGGAGATGTACACCTTCGCCGACCGCGGCGGCCGCTCGGTGACGCTGCGCCCCGAGGGCACCGCGGGCGTGATCCGCTCGGTCATCGAGCACGGCCTCGACCGCGGGCAGCTCCCGGTGAAGCTGCAGTACAGCGGCGCGTTCTTCCGCTACGAGCGGCCGCAGGCCGGGCGCTACCGGCAGCTGCAGCAGGTCGGGGTGGAGGCGATCGGCGTGGACGACCCGGCGCTGGACGCCGAGGTGATCGCCATCGCCGACGAGGGCTACAAGCGGCTCGGCCTCACCGGCTACCGCATCGAGCTCAGCTCCCTCGGCGACGCCGCCTGCCGGCCGGACTACCGCGCGAAGCTGCAGGAATTCCTCGGCGGGCTGCCGCTGGACGAGGCGACCCGGCAGCGCGCCGAGCTGAACCCGCTGCGGGTGCTGGACGACAAGCGGCCCGAGGTGCGCGAGCTGGTGGCCGACGCCCCGCTGATGGTGGACCATCTGTCGGCGGAGTCGAAGGAGCACTACGAGCAGGTCAAGCAGCACCTGACCGACCTGGGCGTCGCGTTCGTGGAGAACCCGCGGCTGGTGCGCGGCCTGGACTACTACACCAAGACCACCTTCGAGTTCGTGCACGACGGGCTCGGCGCCCAGTCCGGCATCGGCGGCGGTGGCCGCTACGACGGGCTGATGGCGGAGCTCGGCGGCGCGGAGCTGTCCGGCATCGGCTTCGGCCTCGGCGTGGACCGCACCCTGCTGGCCTGCCAGGCCGAGGGCATCGAGGTCGGGGATCGGACCCGGTGCGAGGTGTACTGCGTGCCGCTGGGCGAGGCCGCGAAGCGGCGCCTCGTCACCGTCGCGGCGGGCCTGCGCGACGCCGGGGTGCGCACCGACGTCGCCTACGGCGGCAAGGGACTCAAGGGTGCGATGAAGGCCGCCGACCGCTCCGGCGCCCGGTTCGCGCTGGTGCTCGGCGAGCGCGACGTCGAAGCGGGCAGCGCGCAGCTCAAGGACCTCGGCACCGGCGAACAGCGGGCGGTGCCGCTGGACGAGCTGGTCACCCAGGTCGCCGCGGCCGTGGCCGAGCTATGACCGAACCCGCGGACGCGCCCGTCGAGACCGTCGGGCTGGACCTGCTGGACCGCGCCACCGTGCGCAAGCGCGCCCGCAACGTGGTGATCGCCGCGCTGGTGGTGGCCGCCGCGTTCGGCGGGATCGTCGGGCTCGTCGCGGGCCCGGTCGGGTTCGCGGTGGGCACGGCGGTGGTGGCGGTGCCGCTGCTGCTGCTCGCGCTCAGCGAATCCCGCAAGACGACCTGGCTGCACGGCGGCTCGGTCTCGGTGCGGGCGTTGGGCACCCGGACGGTGGACCTGCGGACGGCGGACCGGCTCGACCTGGTGATCACCGACGTGCGCGGGATGCGGACGGTGAGCCTGCTGGTCGGTGGACCGCCGAAGGGCAAGGCCGTGTCGGTGGCGCTGGCGATGTACGCGGGCACCGGCGGGCGCGAGCTCGGCGTGCTGGCGCTGCGGCGCATCGCCGACGCGTTGGCGTCCATCGGGGACACGCACGCGCTGGTGCTCTCCGAACTGGTCGTGGCCCAGCTGAAGTCCGAAGCGAGGGGCGACGGCGCGGCGGCCCGCCCGCTGTACCGGCTCGCCTCGCTGGCCCCGCAGGGGCGGATGGCGCAGAAGCTGAACCCGCAGGCCGTCGCCGGTTTCGTCACCACCCTCGACTGATCGGGTGCGCGGCCCGCTCGCCGGGCGGGCCGTGCACCCGGGTGCTACGCGCGGGTCCCGCCCGTTTCGCGGGACGCGACCAGCGCCGCGATCAGCGTGGTGATCGGCACCGCGGCGACCAGGCCGATGCTGCCCACCAAGGTGCGCACCACCTCCTGGGCGACCGCCTGGGTGCTGATGACCTCGCCGAAGCCGCGGCCCGACAGCGAGTACGCCAGCAGCAGCGGCAGCGACGCACCCGCGTACGCCAGCACCAGCGTGTTCACCGCCGACGCCACGTGGTCCCGCCCGATGCGCAGCCCCGCCTGGTAGAGCTTCCGCCAGCCCATCGTCGGATCGGCCCGCCGCAGCTCCCACACCGCGCTCGTCTGGGTGACCGTCACGTCGTCGAGCACGCCCAGCGCGCCGATCACGATGCCCGCCAGCAGCAGCCCCCGCGCGTCGATCGGCGTGCCCAGCGCGGCGATGAGGGTCGAGGTGTCGTCGTCGAGCCCGGTCAGCTGCGTCGTCGCCGAGAACAGCACGCTGAGCCCGCCGATCAGCGCCAGGCTCAGCAGCGTGCCGAGCACCGCCGTCGAGGTGCGCGCGGAGAACCCGTGCGTCAGGTACAGCACCACGAACATGATCAAGCCGGAGCCGACGACGGACACCAGCAGCGGGTTCTCCCCGGCCAGGATCGCGGGCAGCACGAACCCGATCAGCACCACGAAGCTCAGCACCAGCGCGCCCAGCGCCGCCAGGCCCTGCCAGCGGCCCAGCAGCAGCACCGCCACCGCGAACACCAGGCCGAGCACCAGCAGCGGACTGCCCCGCTGGAAGTCCACCACCTGGTAGGACGACTCCTCCTCCGGGTTGGCGCCCGCGTACGACAGCACCACCCGGTCGCCGACCGCGAACCGCGGCGTGCCGGGCTCGACGGGCATCACCTGGGCGATGGTCCGGCCCGGGGTCGGCCCGTCCGACATCCGCACTTGGAGGGTGACGCAGCCGCCCGAGTCACCGCAGCCGCCCGCCGCGGAGGCCACCACCTCGCCGTTCACCGGGTACTGGCCGAGGCCCAGGTCGGCGCCGGTGCGCTGCTGGTGGCCGAACGGGTAGAGCAGCAGGGTGCCGATGATCGCGGCGAGCGCGAACGGCACCAGGGCGACGGCGAGCACGCGCTTGACGGTGCGGGAGGCGGGAGGACCGTCGTGTCCGTGTCCGTGTCCGTGTCCGTGTCCGTGTCCGTGTCCGATGGCGGTGGCGCCGGTGCTCGGGCCGGGGTCGGCGGGCGGTGCCTCGGCGCGCGTGCCGTCGTCCGGTCCGGCCGCCGCGCGGGCCCCGGTCCGCTCGGTGCGGTCGCCCGGTGGACGCCGACGTGCGCGTGCGCGCCCGGGATCTCCGGGGCCCTCGTCCGGGTTCCGCCTCGGGTCGCGGCGGCGCCCGGGATCCGCGGGAGTGCCGGGGCCGCTGCGCCTGCGTTCGCCGCCGGGCGCGGGTTCGCGGGGGCCGGGCTCCTCGCTGCGCCTGCGCCTGCCCGGTTCGGGGCCGCCGGTGTCGCCGCTCGGTTCGTCCGGGCGTCGCCGCCTGCCGCGGGGCCCGGTCGCGTCGGGATCGGCCGGGCGGCCCGGTTGCGCGGGATGCGGTCCGGTCCGCGGCTCGCCGGGTTCTCCCCGGGGCGGGGGCTGGGCTCGGGGGCCGGGCGGCGGTCCGCCTTCCTCCGGTCCGGGGCGGCGCGGGGGCCGGGGTCGGCCGGGGCGAGGTCGGCGATGCTCTCCGCCGCCGGGAGACCCTGCTGGAGGCACGTCGGTCACCCGCCAATCGTATGGGGTGGCGCCGGGGCCGCATCGACTCTCCGCCGTCGCACGATCACCGCAGCGCACCGGCCGTCGGATGCAGCTCGATCGAGTGAGGTGCGACCCCTGGACACCGAATCGAATGTGTGTTCGACTCGAATCATGCGGTGGGAGAAGCAGCGAACGGCGGGGGCGGACCAGCGGTTGCCGCTGGACCTGGACGAAGGTCGCGGCGGCGGCCGGGCCGGGCTCGCGGAGCCGGGACCGGGCCCGGTGGCCGCGGGGACGGACGAGGCGATCGCGATCGAGGTGCAGGCGAAGACGATCATCAACCGGGTGCCGGGGGAGTCCGGTGTGCCGTTCCGCTGGACGATCAACCCGTACCGGGGCTGCTCGCACGCCTGCCGGTACTGCTTCGCGCGCCGGACGCACACCTACCTGGACCTCGACTCGGGTCGTGACTTCGACAGCAAGATCGTGGTGAAGGTGAACGCGGGCGCCCTGGTGCGGCGGGAGCTGGCCCACCCGCGCTGGGCCGGTGATCCGATCGCGATGGGCACCAACACCGATCCGTACCAGCGCGCGGAGGGGCGGTACCGGCTGATGCCGGAGATCATCGCCGCGCTGCGGGACCGGGCGAACCCGTTCTCGGTGCTGACGAAGGGCACGTTGATCCTGCGGGACCTGGAGCTGCTGCGGCAGGCGGCCCGGGTCGCGCCGGTCTCGGTGGCGGTGTCCCTCGGCTCGCTGCACGAGGGGGTGTGGCGGGAGGTCGAACCGGGTGCTCCGGCGCCGGCGCGGCGACTGGACGTGGTGCGCAGGCTGACCGAGGCGGGCGTGGGCTGCTCGGTGATGATGGCGCCGATCCTGCCGGGCCTCAGCGACGCGCCGGAGCAGCTGGAGGAGACGGTCGCCGCGCTGGTGGCGGCGGGCGCCACGAGCATCACGCCGCTGGTGCTGCACCTGCGCCCCGGCGCGCGGGAGTGGTACCACGCCTGGTTGAGCGAGCGGCGTCCCGATCTGCTGCCGCTGTACGAGCGGCTGTACCGCCACGGCGCCCATCCGCCGAAGTCCTACCGGGACGGCGTGGTCGAGCGGGTGCGGGCCGCGCAGCGGCGGCACGGGATGTGCACCGACCGGCCGGACGACGGGTTCCGCCTGGTGGCGGGGAGTGCGGCGCCGGCCGGGGGAGGCGGTGGTGCCGATCAGCTCACGCTGTTGTGAGCCGGGGCCGCCTCGGGGCAGAGGTCTGGTCCAACTTCGGCGGAATCGGCGCCGCCGGTGAATCCGCGGTCGGGGGACTCGTGGTTTCCCGGTTCGGCCCGGTGATTTCCGGACTCGCGATCCGGCGCTGAAAATCGTTGTCGAAATACCTACTAAAGTAGGTCGGATGCACTGAGTTCTTCTGCGTGAACTAATCCTGCCCCTGGCTGAAATCCCTGGTCGATGATTCATTTCGAAGGGAAGATGACTACTCTGAGTGTCGGAAGCTGATCCGCTGAACGAGTGACCGAGTCAGGTGATTGCGGCGGCACGAACACCGGCAGGCGCGGTTCGGGCGCCGGGAGCTGCCGTCGCCGACCCGTCCGGCGGAGTCGTGCCCGTGCGGCCGCCCGTCCGAACGCTCGGCGTCCGCTCGGGTTAGCCAGGCCGCCCGTCGCGGCTGCCCGTGCCCCGTCGCGGCCCGTCGGCTCGGTCCGCTGCGGCCGCCCGTGCCGCGGCTCGGCTCGGCCCGCAGCGCCTGCCGCGACAGCCGTCCCGGGCTGCCCCGGCGGGGCCCGTACATGCTTCGACGGCCCCCGGTGGAACCGGAGGCCGTCGGGAAGCGGGGGTGCGCGGAGGCTCAGCGCCCGTCGAGCAGGGCGCGGCGCGACGGTTGCCAGCGGACGCCGAACACGCCCATGCCGAAGTCCAGCGTCACCGCGTGCGTGCGGGCGTGCCGGTCCAGCGACAACGGCTTCGGCGGTGCCACCTCGTTCGCGGCCGAATCGCCGACGAAGCTCTCCACGTGGTCGGGCGGGCAGGCCGGGTCGAACTCCAGCTCCACCACGTACTGCCGCACCGGCAGCCGGAACAACCGGCAGAACGTGTACTCCGGCTCGTTCGCGCCGGTCGGCATGTCCGAGATCTCGTACTCGAGCAGCATCGTCTCGCCGCGCTCGAGCGGCCGGTCGAACAGCAGCTCCGCCACGATCACGTCCCGGGCGTGGTCGGTGAGCACCTGCCCGATGCGGCAGGACCGCAGCGGCCGGATCGTCGGTGATACCGGGCTGGTCGACGCGCCGTCGAACATCACCACCCAGCGGTCCGCCCCGTTCGCCTCGGCGCGCACCAGCTTGCTGGCGCGCACCATGCGCTGATCGCCGTAGGCGTCGATGTGCACCACGTCGTGCTGCGACAGCCGGGTCAGCTTGCTGTCGTGCGTGGTGTCGATCCTGGTCAGCAGCTCCACCGCGGACTCGTTCTCGGACCACAGCTCGCTCAGCGGCGGCGCGTCGTGCGCGGCCTGCCGGGTGCGGCCCCGTGGTCGCGGCGGGCCGAGCAGGGCCGACAGCGCGCCGTCCGGGATGCCCAGCACGTTCTCCAGCTGTTGCAGCGCGAGCAGCGAGTCGGGGCGTTCGGGCCGCCTGCGGCCGGATTGCCAGTAGCTCAGCGCGGTGATGCTCACCGGCGTGCCGCGGGTCTGGAGGCGGTGCTGGATGCGTTCCAGGCTCAGCCTGCTGGCGCGGATCGCCGCGCGCAGCGCCACCTCGAACGGTCCGGTTCGCAGGAGATCAGCGAGCTCGGGCGATACCTGTGGGGCGGGCTCGCTGCGGACGGCTGTGCGCGACGTGGAACGGATGTCGGTCTTCGGACCGGTCATGGTTACTCCTCGTGTCCGCCGAACTCGCGAACTTACGCTAATGAGTGAGACTCAGCCACGCAACGATCAAGTTTCGGTTCCACCCACCTACTAAAGTGTGAGGCGAATTCGCGCGCTTTGTGTTCAGCCGAGCGTCCTTTGCTCCGCCCGGCCCTCTCCACTTCGCCGAGTGCGCGAACCGGAACTCCCGGTGCCGTTCTCGGACCGCGGTTCGCGGATCGAGCGGATCGGCCGGAACGCGAATGCCGGAAACCCGGCGCCGCGCACCACGTCGGGGGTGGTCCGCCGAAACCGGCACCGGCGCGCGGAAACCTGCTGGACGGCGCGCCTGCCACGTTGGATAGCCTGATGACTCTCACGTCCGCGGTCGCCACCGAGCCGTGCCGCGCCCGGACGTCGCAGCACCGCCGCAGGGCGGTTGTCGCATTCGTCGACCTGAAGAGGAGCTCAGTACCCGTGATGCGCACGCACGAGGCCGGATCGCTTCGCGCCGGTCATGCCGGGCAGTCCGTCACCTTGGCAGGCTGGGTTGCGCGCCGCCGCGATCACGGTGGAGTGATCTTCATCGATCTCCGCGACGCTTCGGGCGTCGCCCAGGTGGTCTTCCGCGAAGGCGAGATGGCCGAGCGCGCCCACCGGCTGCGCGCCGAGTTCTGCGTCCGGATCACCGGTGACGTGGTGCGCAGGCCCGAGGGCAACGAGAACACCGAGATCGGCACCGGCGAGATCGAGGTCTACGCCACCGAGCTCGAAGTGCTCTCCGAGTCCGCGCCGCTGCCGTTCCCGCTGGACGAGCACCTCGAGGTCGGCGAGGAGATCCGCCTCAAGCACCGCTACCTGGACCTGCGCCGCTCCGGCCCCGCCCGGATCATGCGGCTGCGCAGCGACATCAACCGGGTCGCCCGCGAGGTGCTGCACGAGCGGGACTTCGTCGAGATCGAGACGCCGACGATGACCCGCTCCACCCCGGAGGGCGCCCGCGACTTCCTGGTGCCCGCGCGCCTGCAGCCCGGTTCCTGGTACGCGCTGCCCCAGTCGCCGCAGCTGTTCAAGCAGCTGCTCATGGTCGGCGGCATGGAGCGCTACTTCCAGATCGCGCGCTGCTACCGCGACGAGGACTTCCGCGCCGACCGGCAGCCGGAGTTCACCCAGCTCGACATCGAGATGAGCTTCGTCGAGCAGGACGACGTCATCGAGCTCGGCGAGCGGATCGTCGCCGGCCTGTGGAAGCTGATCGGGCACGAGATCCCGCTGCCGATCCCGCGGATGACCTACGCGGACGCGATGGCCCGCTACGGCAGCGACAAGCCGGACCTGCGCTTCGGGCTGGAGCTCACCGAGCTCACCGAGTACTTCGCCGACACCCCGTTCCGGGTGTTCCGCGCGCCCTACGTTGGTGCGGTCGTCATGCCGGGCGGCGGCAGCCAGCCGCGGCGGCAGCTCGACGCCTGGCAGGACTGGGCGAAGCAGCGCGGCGCAAAGGGCCTGGCCTACGTGCTGGTCGGCGAGGACGGCACCCTGTCCGGCCCGGTCGCCAAGAACCTGTCCGACGCCGAGCGCGACGGCCTGGTCGCGGCGGTCGGCGCCAACCCCGGTGACTGCGTGTTCTTCGCCGCGGGCGAGCGGTCCCCCTCGCGCGCGCTGCTGGGCGCCGCGCGGCTGGAGATCGGCGAGCGCTGCGGGCTGATCGACCACGACGCCTGGTCGTTCGTGTGGGTGGTGGACGCGCCGATGTTCGCGCTGATCGCCGACAGCGACGACGTCGCGGTGGGCAGCGGCCGCTGGACCGCGGTGCACCACCCGTTCACCGCGCCGAACGCGGACTGGGCGGAGACGTTCGACGAGGACCCGGAGCACGCGCTGGCCTGGGCCTACGACATCGTCTGCAACGGCAACGAGATCGGTGGCGGCTCCATCCGCGTGCACCGCGCGGACGTGCAGGAGCGGGTGTTCTCGGTGCTGGGCATCTCCGAGGAGCAGGCGCAGGAGAAGTTCGGCTTCCTGCTCGACGCGTTCAAGTTCGGCCCGCCGCCGCACGGCGGCATCGCCCTCGGCTGGGACCGGATCTGCATGCTGCTGGCCGGGGCCGACTCGCTGCGCGAGGTCATCGCCTTCCCGAAGAGCGGCGGCGGTTTCGACCCGCTGACCTCCGCGCCCGCCCCGATCACGGCGGAGCAGCGCAAGGAGGCCGGGGTGGACGCCAAGCCGGCCGCGAAGGGCACCGACCCGGTGCCGACCGAGCAGCTCACCGAGAAGCAGAGCTGACCCGGCGGCCGCCGGGCCGACAGCAGGTGCGGGGCCGCGCTGCACGAGCAGCGCGGCCCCGTTCGTCGCCCGGAGCCGGTTCGCGCGCGAAACGATGCAACGCGAGCGCGGCTCGGTTCCGTCGGGATGACGTGGGAGCGCCGGACCGGTGCGCGACGGTCTCGCGGGCCCGGTTCCGGGTACCCGCCGGCGCAGGTGGGGTTCAGCCGAGCGAGCACGTGCGGTGCGCGCGCCGCTACCAGCGGTGGCGTACTTGACCGGTCTTGCCCGTTCGGGTTCAGGTTGTGGGGGTAGTGTCTGGAGACGATGAGCGTGGAGATCACTTCCGGCCCTCCGGAGGTCCGTGTGCCCGCCAGCACCACGGTGACCGACACCGTCGGCACCGCCGAAGCCGTGCTCAGCAAGCGCATGGGAGCCCCGGTCCGGCTCGCCGACGCCGAGGACCTCGGTGGCAGCGAGCGCTCCGTCGTGCTCCGCGTGCGCGTAGCCGAGACGCCGTACGAGCTGCCGCGCACCCTGGTGCTTAAGCACTACGGGGAATGCCCGGAGGAAGCCCGCTCCGATCCGTTCGCGCACGAGGCGGCGAGCTGCCAGCTGGCGACCGCGCTGCCCCCGGAGATCCGCGTCGGTCCCGAGCTGATCGCGCACGACGCCGAACGCCGGCTGCTCGTGCTGGAGGACCTGGGCCGCGGTTCCACGCTAGAGGACGTGCTGTTCGGCGAGGACCCGCGGGCCGCCGAGCGGGCGCTGCTGGCGTGGGCGCGGGCGCTGGGCAGGCTGCACACGACGCTGGCCGGCCGAGAGGCCGACTTCGAAGCGCTGATGCGCCGGGTGGGCGCCAAGTCCTGCGCGGACCCGGTGGCCGAGGACATCGTGCGGTCGCTGGAGGACCTGCCGGAGCTGATCGAGCAGTCCCTCGGCGTGCGCACCCCGCCGGAGGTGTCGGCCCGGCTGCAGTCGGCGGCGGAGCTGCTCGACCAGAGCCGCTACCGCTCGTTCAGCCCCTCGGACATCTGCCCGGACAACAGCCTGGTGACCGGTACCGGGGTGCGGTTCCTGGACTTCGAGTGGGGCTGCGTGCGGGACGTCGCGCTGGACGCGGCGTACCTGCAGTACCCGTTCCCGTCGTCCTGGTGCTCGTACTCGCTGCCGGAGAACCTGTCGGACGGGATGCTGGCGACCTGGCGCTCGGAGATCGCCGAGGTGTGGCCGGAGCTCGACGACGACGAGGTGCTGCTGCCCCGCCTGTTCGACGCGCAGGTGCTGTGGGTGTGGGTCTCGACGTGGTGGTTCCTGCCGCGCACGGGTGAGTCGGACCGGCCGATCGACCTGCACATGCCCTCGCCGCGGCGGAGCACCGCGCTGGTGGACCGCTGGCGCAAGCTGCGGGACGACGCCGTGGAGTGCGGTGAACCGGGGCTGGCCGGCTACGCCTCCTCGATGGTCGACGCCCTGGTGGAGCGGTTCGGGGCGGGCGCGCTGCAGCTGCTGCGCTACCCGGCGTTCCGCGACGAGGAGAAGTAGCGCTCTTCCTTCCCGGACCTCGGCCACCCAACCGTGCGCGGGGCCGTTCACGTCGACGTGATCCCGGCGTCACGGGCTGGACATCCGGATTTCGTTGAGATCTCATCGAGATGAATCGTGCCGCCCCCGATGTACTCGAACGGGTTCAAGTTTCGGTTTCTGGTCCAGCACAGGTAGCGAAACGTGCATGTGGAGCGCTGTTCGAGTGCCTCGCTTGCGCCCTCCGGGTGGAGGTCCGATTGTGCGCATTAATCTTTCTTCATCTTTAGGGCGATGATCACCCTTGCATTTACACTGGGTGAGTCGGATACGTTGTGTCGAGCAACCGGAAGGCGCCTTCCCGCAGTGGAGTCGCCTCGGATGCGGACAGCGGAGCGAATCCCGCCGCACTCGTGCGGGAACCTCCGAGTCACGGGACGTATCGGCCGGGCACCGTCGCCCCCGACATCCCCATCGGCCGCAGGCCACCAGTGCACGTCGCCCCAGGAGGCACCATGCGTATCAGGATCGTGAGGGCGGGACTGTTCCTGCTGTTCACGGTTCTGCTCGCCGTGGTCGTGCCGTTCCAGTCGACGCTGTGCGCGGAACTGGCGGTCCGCAACACCTCCGAGATCAAGACCAACGAGATCAAGGAGCACAGCGAGAAGGTCCGCCAGCGCCCGGCGGCGACCTCGCCGTCCCGGCGCGAGACCCGCACGCCCGACCCGCGGGAACCGCTGCCGCGGTCCTTCCGCGAGGACCTCGCCGCGCGGCACGCCCCGCTCGGCTCCCGCCTCGGCGGCCACCCCTGCTCGCAGCGCGACGCGCACTGCGTACGGGAGAGACACGCTCCGGCAGTGCTGCAGGTCTACCGGCACTGATCGGTGTTCCGCGAACGGACACCGAAACACCGTGATCTCCCTCGACGCTCAGTGAGGCGGCGCAATGAATTTCGAACACCTGGTGGACCACGCGCGTCGGCACCCGCGCACGATCTCGGAAGCACACCGTCGGGAACTCGCTTCCGGGCAGCAGCCCGTCGCGCTGTTCATCACCTGTTCGGATTCGCGAGTGATGCCCTCCCGCATCACCGGGGCCGAACCGGGAAAGCTCTTCGAATTGCGCACCGCGGGCAACGTGGTGCCGCACTACGTCCCGGATTCCGCATCGAGCGAAATGGCGACGATCGAGTACGCCGTGCTCCAATTGCGCATTCCGGAGATCGTGGTCTGCGGGCATTCGCACTGCGGTGCCGTGACCGCGAAGTGCGTGGCCGGGTGCGGCCTGGAGCAGCTGCCCGCGCTGCGGACCTGGCTGGGCACCGGCGAACCGCCGCAGACCGCGCCGGTCGGGCCCGACCCGGCGGTGCGCTCCGAGAGCAAGGCCCACGTCCGGGAACAGCTGGACACGCTGTTCGAATACCCGTTCATCCGGGACCGGGTGGCGCAGGGCGACCTGCGGGTGCACGGGTGGTTCTACGAGATCGACACCGGTCTCGTGTTCCGCAGCCCGGACCGCACTCCGGATTCGCCCGCCGACGTGGATTTCCTGCCGCTGTGATCACGGCCGCGCACCGACGCGCGGTATGTGCGGCATTCGGCGCAATTCGCTGAACCGAACACCTCAATGCGGATCCGTCGGGGTGCGCGCTCGGAAAGGGGCGCGCACCGGCGGTTCCGATCTCGGCGTCCCGCGATCGCGCGGAACGCCGGTCCTCCCGAGCGGAACGGGCGCGGCCGCCTGCCGCGCGCGACCGACCTGCGGCGCTCCCGCGGGCTCGCGCGCCACGGCCGTGGCCCGCCGCTCAGCGCCCGACCGCGTGCGAACGCGGCCGCGGGCGTCTACCCCTCAGACATCAACGGAGAGTGCATCGTGACCACTCAGACCAACGCGTCCGCCGAGCGGCGCACCGGTTCCGGAGTCCCGCAGTGGCCCAAGGGGACCTTCGGCGCCGACTTCGGCGCATCCCTGGTGGTGTTCCTGGTGGCGCTGCCGCTGTGCGTCGGCGTCGCCGTCGCCTCCGGCGTGCCCGCCGAGCTGGGCATCATCACCGGCGTCATCGGCGGCATCGTGGTGGGCCTGCTGCCCGGCAGCACCATGCAGGTCAGCGGTCCCGCCGCGGGCCTGACCGTGCTGGTCGCCTCGGCGGTGTCCGAGCACGGCCTCGGCACGCTCGGGGTGATCGTGCTCGGTGCCGGGCTGATGCAGATCGTGATGGGCATCGGCCGCATCGGGACCTGGTTCCGGGCGATCTCGCCCTCGGTCGTGCAGGGCATGCTGGCCGGCATCGGCCTCGTGATCATGCTCGGGCAGCTGTACCCGGTGGGCGGGCTGGAGCAGCCCGCGCACACCGCGGAGAAGTTCGCCGGCCTGCCCGGCCTGGTCGTCGCCATGTTCACCACCCCGCAGGGGCTCGCCGGGCTCGGCGTCACCGTCGTCACCCTGGTGATCCTGTTCGGCTGGCAGAAGATGCCGGAGAAGGTGCGCGGCATCCCCGCCGCGCTCGTCGCCGTCGTCGTGGCCAGCGCCGGGGTGTGGGCGCTGGGCCTGCCGCTGAAGATGACCGAGGTCGGCTCGCTGCTGGAGACCATCAACATCCCCACCGGCGAGGCCTGGGCCGCCGCGGTCACCCCCGCGGTGATCGGCTCCATGATCACGTTCGCGTTGATCGCCTCCGCGGAGAGCCTGTTCAGCGCGGCAGCCGTGGACCGCATGCACGACGGGCCGAAGACGCAGTACAACAAGGAGCTCATCGCCCAGGGCGCGGGCAACGCGGCGTGCGGCCTGCTGGGCGCGCTGCCGATGACCGCGGTGATCGTCCGGTCCGGCGCGAACGTGCGCGCCGGGGCGAAGACGAAGGCGTCCCGCGTGCTGCACGGCGTGTGGCTGCTGCTGTTCGTGATGGCGCTGCCCGGAGTCCTCGGCTTCATCCCGACCGCCGTGCTGGCGGCGCTGCTGATCCAAGCGGGCTGGAAGCTGCTGGAGCTGAACAAGGTCGTCGAGATGCTGCGGACGAACCGGCCCGAGGCGCTTGTGCTGGTGCTGACCGCGGTGATGATCGTGTCCACCGACCTGCTCATCGGCACCCTGATCGGCCTCGGCGCCGCGGTGATCAAGACCGCGTTCGACGTGTCGCGGCTGTCGGTCAAGGAAGAGGAGGGCGACGACGGGTACCTGCGCCTGGAGTTCGGCGGCAACGCCACCTTCCTGCGGCTGCCCAGGCTGCTGGAGCGGCTGGAGAACGTGCCCGCGGACCAGAGCGTGCACCTGGACCTGAGCACGGTGCGGCACCTGGACCAGGCGTGCCACCAGGCGGTGCAGAACTGGGTCGCGCAGCGCGAGCGGGACAACGCCCGCACCGAGGTGGCCATGCCCGCGGGCGTGCGCTGACCGCGGCCGTGCGCGAGCCGCGCCGGAGGAGCCCCCAGCGGGCACCTCTGGCGCGGCCGCGTCGGGGCTCCCGGGTAGCGTCGACGGGGTGAGCGACGGGCTGTTCGACGAGGGGTTGTTCGGCGCCGAGACCGAGGACCGCGCCGGGGAGAAGCTGGCCGAGAACGCGCCGCTGGCGGTGCGGATGCGGCCCCGGTCGCTGGACGAGGTCCTCGGCCAAGGCCACCTGCTGGGCGCAGGGGCGCCGCTGCGCAGGCTGGTGGAGGGCGCGGCCCCCGCGTCGATCCTGCTGTACGGCCCGCCCGGGACCGGGAAGACGACGCTGGCGAACCTGGTATCGCGGGCGACGGGCCGCCGGTTCGTGGCGCTCTCGGCGTTGTCGTCGGGGGTGAAGGAGGTGCGCGCCGTCATCGAGGAGGCGCGCCGCCGCCTCGGCCGCTCCGGCGAGGCGACGGTGCTGTTCATCGACGAGGTGCACCGGTTCTCCAAGACCCAGCAGGACGCGCTGCTGGGCGCGGTCGAGGACCGCACGGTGCTGCTGGTGGCCGCGACCACCGAGAACCCGTACTTCTCCGTAGTGGCACCGCTGCTGTCCCGCTCGCTGGTGCTGCAGCTGCGCAGCCTCGACGAGGACGACGTGCGGGAGCTGGTGCGGCGCGCGGTGACCGAGGAGCGCGGGCTGGCCGGGGAGCTGGAGCTCGCCGACGACGCGCTGGAGCACCTGGTGGCGCTGGCCGGCGGGGACGCGCGCCGCGCGCTGACCGCGCTGGAGGCGGCCGCCGAGTCCGCCGCGTCCACCGGTTCCGGCCGGATCGACCTGGCCACCGTGGAGGCCACGGTGAACCGGGCCGCGGTGCTCTACGACCGGGGCGGGGACCAGCACTACGACGTGGTGAGCGCGTTCATCAAGTCCATCCGCGGGTCTGATGTGGACGCCGCGCTGCACTACCTGGCCCGCATGGTGGAGGCGGGGGAGGACCCGCGGTTCATCGCGCGCCGCCTGGTGGTGCACGCCAGCGAGGACGTCGGCATGGCCGATCCGACGGCGCTGCAGGCCGCGGTGGCCGCTTCGCAGGCCGTGCAGTTCATCGGGATGCCGGAGGGCAGGCTGGCGCTGGCGCAGGCCACCATCCACCTGGCGACCGCGCCGAAGTCGAACGCGGTGATCACGGCGATCGACGCGGCGATGGGCGACGTGCGCGCCGGGAAGTCCGGGACGGTGCCGCCGCACCTGCGCGACGGGCACTACGCGGGCGCGCAGAAGCTCGGCAACGCGAAGGGCTACCGCTACCCGCACGACCGCGCCGAGGGCGTGCTGGAGCAGCAGTACGCGCCGGACGAGCTGGTCGGCACCGACTACTACGAGCCGACGGTGCGCGGCGCCGAGCGGGTGCTGGCCGAGCGGGTCCCGAAGCTGCGCGGCATCGTCCGCGGGGAGTGAACCGCGGGGCGACCGGGCACGGGCGGCCGAGCGTCCGGGGAACGGGCGTCCCGCGGCCGGGCGTCCGGGTGCCGAGCGTCCGAGAACCGGGCGTCCCGCAGCCGGGCGACCGGGGAACCGAGCAGCCGCAGCCGGGTGTCCGGGAACCGGGCGACCCGCAGCCGGGCACCCGGCCACCGAGTGCCCGGCGGCCGAGCGAGCCGCGGCCGGAACGGCAGTGACCTGGCGACCCGCACTCCGCCGACCGCACCTTGAAGACACCCCACTCCGCCGACCCCCACTCCGCCCACCCGCAGCACCGCCCACCCGCAGCACCACCTATCCCCAGCCCCCGGCCGGCGGCGACCGGCCGAGCAGCACCCGCCCGACACAGCACCGAAGGAGCCACCGTGCGGATCGTCGTGACCCGGAACCTCCCCGAAGCGGCCGTGGCGCTGCTGCGCACCGCGGGCGAGGTGCACGTCTGCGAACGGGACAGCGCGCTGGACCCGGCGGACCTGCGCCGCGAAGTGGCCGGGGCCGACGCGGTCGTCGCGATGCTCGGCGACCGGGTGGACGCCGCGGTCGCCGACGCCGCGGGCCCGCAGCTCAAGGTCGTGGCGAACGTGGCCGTCGGCTACGACAACCTGGACGTGCCCGCGCTGACCGGCCGTGGCGTCACCGTGACGAACACGCCCGGAGTGCTGACCGACGCCACCGCCGATCTCGCGTTCGCGCTGGTGCTGATGGCGACCCGCAGGCTCGGCGAGGGGGAGCGGCTGATCCGCTCCGGCACGCCGTGGTTCTTCCACCTCGGGTTCATGCTTGGCACGGGCTTGCAGGGCAAGACGCTGGGGATCATCGGCCTCGGCGGGATCGGGCAGGCCGTGGCCCGCCGGGCGCGCGCGTTCGGCATGCGCATCGCCTACTCCGGGCGTCGCCGGGCCACCGACGCGGTGGAGTCCGAGCTCGACGCCCGGTTCCTGCCGCAGGAGGAGCTGCTGCGCGAGTCCGACGTGGTCTCGCTGCACTGCCCGCTGACCGACGGGACCCGGCACCTGATCGACGCCGCCGCGCTGGCCGCGATGAAACCGTCCGCGGTGCTGGTGAACACCAGCCGCGGCCCGGTGGTGGACGAGGCGGCGCTGGCCGCGGCGCTGCGCGCGGGCCGGATCGCCGCGGCCGGGCTGGACGTGTTCGAGGAGGAACCGGCCGTGCACCCGGAGCTGCTGGAGCTGGACAACGCGGTGCTCGTCCCGCACCTGGGCTCGGCGACCGAGGAGACGCGCACGGCGATGGCCGAGCTCGCCGCGCGCAACGTGGTCGGCGTGCTGACCGGGAACGGCCCGGTCACCCCGGTGGCGGCTTGACCGTCGGACGCGCCGACGAACCGGAAGCGCTCGCCCGGGGGTGGCACGGTAACGTGACGCGCGATCAAGACACCGGCGAATCCTCGTCGGTGGCAGGAAAACCACGTGGAAACCGGGAGGGCACGTGACGCCCACGCAGATCGCCGCGCTGATCGTCGCGGGCGCGTTCGTGCTGCTGGTCGTGCTGCTGGCGATCCCGCTGGTCAAGCTCGGCCGAACGCTGGACGAGGCGACCGTCGCGATCCGCAAGGCGCACGAGAACACCGACCCGCTGTTCACCGGGGCCAACTCGACCCTGACGCACGTCAACACCCAGCTGGAGCGGGTGGACGGCATCACGGCCAACGCCAAGACGGTCAGCGGCAACGTCTCGGCGTTGTCGTCGCTGTTCACGGCTACACTGGGTGGCCCGTTGGTGAAGACCGCGGCCTTCTCGTACGGGGTGAGCAAGGCTCTCCGAGCTCGCCGCAAGCGCAAGGAAGAGCCGTGGGGCAAGCACTCCCGTCGCAAGGGAGGACGCAAGTGAGGCGGATGTTCTGGTTCGGGGCCGGTATCGCCGCAGGCGTGTTCGTGACCCGCAAGGTCAACGAGACCGCCCGCAAAGCGACCCCGAGCGGCGTCGCCGAGCAGCTCGGTGGCGCCATGCGCGAACTCGCGGGGGCCGTCGGCTCGTTCGGCGCGGACGTGCGCGCCGGGATGAGCGAACGGGAGCAGGAGCTGCAGGACGTCGTCGACGGCACCTCGGTGCCGCGGTGGCAGTCCGAGCCCCGCGCGATCGACGCTCGACCGGCGGAAGGCCGGGTTCGCCCGGCCGCTGATGGTGTGCGCGCACCGGCTCGGCGAGCTCGCCGGGCGGAACGCTGAACGGCGGGCGTTCCGGGGAACCGGTGCGGCCCGATCCGGCTCACCGGTAGCGGACCGCCCCCGGTTCCCCGAACGCCCCGCCCACGCGTCCCGCCGCGACCCCGAACCCCGACCCCGCAGCACCCTCCGAAGGAACCACCGTGCAGACCCACGAGATCAACCACCGCTTCACCGAGCACTTCCGCGGCACCGGCCACACCGTGGTGCCCAGCGCCTCCCTGATCCTGGACGACCCCACCCTGCTGTTCGTGAACGCGGGAATGGTGCAGTTCAAGCCGTACTTCCTCGGTGACGCCCCGGCGCCGTACCCGCGTGCGACGAGCATCCAGAAGTGCGTGCGCACCGGCGACATCGACGAGGTCGGCAAGACGACCCGGCACAACACGTTCTTCCAGATGGCGGGCAACTTCTCCTTCGGCGACTACTTCAAAGAAGGCGCCATGGAGCACGCGTGGAAGCTGCTGACCTCCTCGGTCGCCGACGGCGGTTACGGCATCGACCCGGAACGCCTGTGGGTCACCGTCTACGAGCACGACACCGAGTCGGCGGCGCTGTGGCGCAACACGACCGGCATCGACCCGGCCCGCATCCAGGTGCGCGGCGCGGAGGACAACTACTGGGACATGGGCGTGCCCGGCCCCGGCGGCCCCTGCTCGGAGATCTACTACGACCGCGGCCCGGACTACGGCCGCGAGGGCGGCCCGAACGTCGACGAGGACCGCTACATCGAGATCTGGAACCTGGTGTTCATGCAGGACATCCGGGGTGAGGAGAGCCCGAAGAAGGGTGCTCCGCTGCTCGGTGAGCTGCCGACGAAGAACATCGACACCGGCATGGGCGTCGAGCGGGTCGCGTGCCTGCTGCAGGGCGTGGAGAACGTCTACGAGACCGACCTGGTGCGCCCGGTGATCGCGAAGGCCGAGGAGCTCTCCGGCCGCCGCTACGGCGCGAACGCCGAGGACGACGTGCGGTTCCGCGTCATCGCCGACCACGCCCGCTCCGGCGTGATGCTCGTCGGCGACGGCGTCACCCCCGGCAACGAGGCCCGCGGCTACGTGCTGCGCCGGTTGCTGCGCCGCATCGTGCGCTCCACCCGCCTGCTGGGCGTGCAGGAGCCGGTGCTGGGCGAGTTCACCCAGGTCGTGCGGGACGCGATGGCGCCGTCCTACCCCGAGCTCAAGACCGAGTTCGAGCGGATCGATTCGGTGATCCGGAACGAGGAAGAGGCGTTCCTGACCACCCTCACCGCCGGCTCGAAGATCTTCGACGTGGCGGTCGCCGACACCAAGAAGGCCGGTGGGCAGCAGCTCGCGGGCGCCAAGGCGTTCCAGCTGCACGACACCTACGGCTTCCCGATCGACCTGACCCTGGAGATGGCCGCCGAGCAGGGCCTGGCCGTGGACGAGGTGGGCTTCCGCGAGTTGATGGGCGAGCAGCGCCGCCGCGCCAAGGAGGACGCGAAGGCCCGCAAGACCGGCCACGGCGACCTGTCCACCTACCGCACGCTGCTGGACCAGCACGGCACCACCGAGTTCATCGGCTACACCGACCTGGAGTCGCAGAGCCGGGTGCTCGGCCTGCTCGTCGACGGCGTCCCCGCCAAGTCGGCGGCCGCGGGCACCGAGGTGGAGCTGGTGCTCGACCGCACCCCGTTCTACGCGGAGGGTGGTGGCCAGATCGCCGACACCGGCACCCTGGTCGGCCCGGGCGTCGAGGTGCGCGTGTCCGACGTGCAGCGCTCCGTCCCCGGCCTGTTCGTGCACCGCGCGAAGGTCGTCTCCGGTGAGCTGGGCGTGGACACCGAGCTCGAGACCGCGGTGGACCGGGACCGCAGGCGCGCCATCGAGCGCTCGCACTCGGCGACGCACCTGGTGCACGCGGCGGTCCGCGGCGCCTACGGCAAGCGGGCCGCGCAGGCCGGGTCGCTGAACTCGCCGGGGCGGATGCGGTTCGACTTCACCGCGCCCAGCTCGGTGTCGGCCTCGGTGCTCAGCGGCGTGGAGGAAGAGGTCAACTCCTACCTGCAGAACGACGTCGAGGTCTCGTCGTACACCACGACGATGGACAAGGCGATGGAGCTCGGCGCGATGGCGCTGTTCGGCGAGAAGTACGGCGACCAGGTGCGGGTGGTCGACATGGGTGACTACTCGCGGGAGCTGTGCGGTGGCACGCACGTGGGCCGGATCGGCCAGCTCGGCGTGGTGAAGCTCGTCGCGGACTCCTCGGTGGGGTCCGGCGTGCACCGGGTCGAGGCGCTCGTCGGCATGGACGCGATGCGCCACATCAGCAAGGAGCACCTGCTGGTCACCCAGCTCGCCGAGCAGTTCAAGGTGCCCGCCGAGGAACTCCCGGAGCGCATCGAGGGCGTCGTCGCCCGGCTGCGCGGTGCCGAGAAGGAGCTGCAGCAGCTGCGCGTGCAGCAGGTGCTGTCCTCCGCCGGTGACCTCGCCGGACGCGCCGCCGACGTGCGCGGCGTGAGCCTGGTCGCCGAGCAGGTCCCGGACGGCGTCGACGGCGGTGCGCTGCGCGCGCTGGCCGGCGAGGTCCGCGGCAGGCTCGCCGGGCGCCCCGCGGTGGTGGCGCTGTTCGCCGCCGACCCGGCCGAGGGCAAGGTGTCCTTCGTGGTCGGCATCAACGACGCCGCGCGGGACCTCGGTCTCGCCGCGGGCAAGCTGGTCCCGTCGTTCGCCGCCGAGGTCGGCGGTCGCGGTGGCGGCAAGCCGGACATGGCGCAGGGCGGTGGCTCGAACCCGGCCGGAGTGCCCGCCGCGATCGAGGCGCTGCGCCGCGCGCTGGACGGGTCGGTCCAGGGGTGACCTCAGGACAGCGGGGCGTCGGCCCGGCGGCCGACGCCCCTGACCCGGGAGCGGGACGCCGGATCGGGGTGGACGTCGGCGCGGTGCGTGTCGGGATCGCGCTCAGCGACCCGGCACCGATGCTGGCGACCCCGCTCGTCACGCTCCGGCGAGATGTGGACGCGGAGAGCGACCTGGTGGAATTGACCCGCTTGGTCGCCGAGCACGAGGCGGTCGAAGTCGTGGTCGGCCTGCCGAAGACGCTCGCGGGCAGGCACGGCAGTGCCGCCGAGTCCGCCCACGCGTACGCCGAAGCACTGGCCACCAGGATCGATCCGATCCCGGTGCGCTTTCACGACGAACGGTTGACCACGGTCACGGCGAGCCGCATGCTCTCCCAACGGGGGGTTCGCGGCAAGCGACAACGCGCCGTGGTCGACCAGGCCGCCGCAGTGGAGATCTTGCAGGCATGGCTTGACGCCCGGTCGCAGACCACCTGAGAGGACCTTTCGTGAGCGACGATCTCGGCCTGTTCGCGGACGACGCGGGCGAGCCGCCACGGCGCAGCCGCAGGGAGGTCCGCGAGCAGCGGGCCGAACTGCGCCGCCGGAAGCGACGCGGTTCGGTGACCGCCCTGGCCGGACTCCTCGTCCTGCTGCTGGTGGGCGGGGGCGTGGTGTACGGCGCCATGCAGATACTCCAGATCGGGTCCTACGACGACTACCAGGGCGAGGGCACCGGTGAGGTGATCGTGGAGGTCTCCTCCGGCGACACCGTCAGCGCCATCGGCCAGACCCTGGCCAAGGCGGACGTGGTGGCCTCCTCCACCGCGTTCACCAAGGCGGCGCAGGACAACAACCAGATCAACAGCATCCAGCCGGGCTTCTACCTGATGAAGTCGAAGATGTCCGGCGCGTCCGCGGTCAGCTACATCCTGTCGCCGGAGGCCAAGACCGGCCGCATCGAGGTGCGCGGCGGACAGCGGCTGGAGGACCAGCAGAGCCCCGACGGCGGCAAGACGCCGGGCATCCTCACCAAGCTCGCCGAAGCGACCTGCACCGGTGACGAGAGCAAGTGCACCACCTCCGAGCAGATGCACGAGGCCGCGGGCACCGCCGACCTCGCCACGCTGGGCGTGCCGGACTGGGCGATCGAAGGCGCGTCGAAGGCAGAGCCGGAACGGCGGCTCGAAGGGCTGATCATGCCCGGCATCTACGACGTGAAGCCCGGCGAGCCGCCCCAGGAGGTGCTGCGCCAGGTGGTGACGAAGTCCGCGGCGCTGCTGGAGGCCGCGGGTCTGCCGCAGGCCGCCGACGGCACCGGGCGTTCCCCGTACGAGCTGCTCACGATCGCCTCGCTGGTGCAGAGCGAAGGCATCGAGCGGGACTTCGACAAGGTCTCCCGGGTGATCTACAACCGCACCACCGATCCGCAGATGCGGCTGCAGTTCGACTCGACGATCAACTACCCGCTGGACAAGCCGACGCTGCTGACCAAGCCGGAGGACCGCCAGCGGGAAGGGCCGTACAACAGCTACCAGAACTACGGCCTGCCGCCGACGCCGATCTCCACGGTGAGCACGGCCGCCGTGGCCGCGGCGGAGAAGCCGGCCGACGGCACCTGGGTGTACTTCGTGAAGTGCTTCCCGGACGGCACGTCCTGCTTCGCCACCACGATGGCCGAGCACGACCGCTACATCGTCGAGGCGCAGCAACGTGGCGCGTTCTGATCCTGCGGGGCGCAAGGCCGCCGTGGTCGGTTCGCCGATCGGGCACTCCTTGTCGCCGGTGCTGCACACCGCGGCCTACCGCGAGCTGGGACTGACCGGCTGGAGCTACGAGCGGTTCGACCGGGACGCCGACGGGCTCGTCGAGCTCGTCGGGTCCCTCGGACCGGAGTGGGCGGGCCTGTCGGTGACCATGCCGGGCAAGCGCGCCGCGCTGCGCCTGGCGAAGGAGGTCACCGACCGGGCCGCCGCGGTGGGCGTGGCGAACACCCTGACCCGGCTCGGATCGGGGGAGTGGGCGGCGGACTGCACCGACGTGGACGGCGTGACCGGCGCGCTGCGGGCCGCGGGTGGCTTCACCGGCGGCCACCGGGCGCTGCTGCTCGGCGCGGGCGGCACGGCCGCCGCCGCGGTCGCCGCGTTCGCGGAGCTGGGCCTCGCGGAGCTGACCGTGGCGGTGCGCGAGCCCGCCCGGGCGCGGGACGTGGTGCTGACCGCGGAGCAGGTGGGGCTGCGGGTCTCGGTCGAACGGCTGGACGCGCTGGACCTGGGCGCTGCGGCGTCCGAAGTGGACGTCCTGGTGTCCACGTTGCCCGCGGGTGCCGCCGACGCGCACGCCCCGGAGCTGGCGCGGGCGGCCTGCGTGCTCGACGTGATCTACCACCCGTGGCCGACTCCGCTGGCCGACGCGGTGTCCGCCGCGGGCGGGCGGCTGGCGACCGGGCTGGACATGCTGCTGCACCAGGCGTTCGGCCAGGTCGAGCAGTTCACCGGCAGGCCTGCTCCGCGTGCGGCGATGCGCGACGCGTTGCTGGCGGCCACCGGCGGAGAACTGGCCCTCCCGCTCTGATCCCGTCGCCTCCCTTGGCTGGAAGGACGAGATCGTCCTGTCCGTTCGGCTGATCCGCGGGTGCGGGGATTTCCCTAGCCTCGCTCTCGCAGGAGATCACCGAACGAGGAGCGAGCGATGACCCGATCCACCCGCCGGACCCGGGACGGACGAGCAGTGCTGCTGGGGGTGCTGGGGGCGATCACGCTCGCGGCGGCGCCGGTGGCCTCGGCCGCGGCCCAACCCGAGATGGAACCGATGATCGTCGGCGGGCACGACGCCACCGAGCAGTACCCGTTCATGGTGTCGCTGCAGTTCACCGGGAACGGCGGCCACTTCTGCGGCGGTTCGCTGATCCGCCCGGACTGGGTGGTGACCGCCGCGCACTGCGCCGCCGGCCAGCAGCCGGGCGACGTCCAGGCCCGGGTCGGCAGCGCGGACAACACCACGGGTGGGACCGTCGCGGGCGTCTCGGAGCTGATCGTGCACCCCGGCTACGACGGGGAGCAGCCCACGAACGACGTGGCGCTGGTGAAGCTGGATCGGGCCGTGGAGCAGCAGCCGATCGCGCTGGCCGCCGACTCCGGCGCGCCCGGCGACGCGACCCGGATCATCGGCTGGGGCGTCACCTGCGACGACCGCGAGCAGTGCCCCGAACTGCCGACGCAGCTGCAGGAGCTGGACACCGAGATCGTCCCGGGCGACCGGTGCTCCAACGGTTTCGACGACGCCACCGAGCTGTGCACCGACAGCCCCACCGAAGGCGCCCAGGGCTGCAACGGCGACTCCGGCGGGCCGCAGCTGACCGGTGAGCCGGGGCGCTGGGAGCTGATCGGGGCGACCAGCCGCGACGGCGACGAGAGCCCGATTTGCGGCACCGGCACCGGGATCTGGACCGACCTGACCGCGCACGCGGACTGGATCGAGCAGAACGCGGTCTGATCGCCGCGAGCCGGAACGACGGCGGGGGTGGTGCCGGACCGGCACCACCCCCGCTTCAGCACGGCGTCACTGCGCGTCGAGATCCGATCCGACGAGCTCCGCGAGCTGGTCCAGAGCCGCGTCCGCCCCATCGCCCTCGGCGGCGAGGACGACCTCGTCGCCGTGACCGGCACCGAGCGTCATCAGCCCGAGGATGCTGCCCGCCTGGACGGGCTCGGTGTCGGACTTGCGGATGGTGATCTGCACGGTCTGGGCCGCGGCCGCCTTGGCGACCAGCGCGGCGGGGCGCGCGTGCAGGCCGACCTTGCTGGCCACGGTCACCCGTCGCTCGGGCATGGGGTTCCCCTTTCCTGGTGGAGGTGCTGGAGCCGGGTCGCGGCTCAGGACTTGCCGGTGTCCTCGCCGCCGGCGGACGTCGCGTCGGCGCCGCCCTCGGCCGGGGTGTCAGTGGACATGGTCGTCGTGGTGGTGCTGGTGTTCTCCCCGGATTCCGCGGTTCCGGCTCCGGCCGCTGGGGCCGTCGGAGCCGCTGCGGGCTTCTCGGTGCCGCCCTGGCCTTCGTCCAGCAGCGCCGAACCTTCGCCCGCATCCTCCCGTCCCGGGGTCCGCAGGTTCCACTTCGTGATCACGAACCGGAACACGAAGTAGTAGATCACCGCGTAGACCAGGCCGATCGGGATCAGCCACAGCGACCGCTGCGAGATGCCGAAGTTCAGCACGTAGTCGATCGCGCCCGCCGAGAACCCGAACCCGGAGTGGATGTCCAGGTAGTTCACCAGCATGTGCGAGGTACCGGTGAGCACGGCGTGGATCAGCAGCAGCGGCCAGGCCACGAAGATGAACGAGAACTCCAGCGGCTCGGTGATGCCGGTGAGGAACGAGGTGAGCCCCACCGAGAGCATCACGCCGCCGACGACCTTGCGCTGCGCGGGCGGCGCGCTGCGCCAGATCGCCAGCGCGGCGGCGGGCAGCGCGAACATGAAGATCGGGAAGAAGCCGGTCTGGAAGGTGCCCGCGGTCGGGTCGCCCTCGAAGAACCGGGCGATGTCGCCCTTCTGGCCGTGGTAGTCGCCGAACAGGAACCACACCACGTTGTTCGGGATGTGGTGCAGCCCGAACGGCAGCAGCAGCCGGTTGATCAGGCCGTAGATGCCGCCGCCGAGCACGGCGTTCGCGGTCACCACGTCGCTGAACGCGGTCAGCCCCGCGTCGAACAGCGGGTACAGCAGACCCAGCACGGTGCCGATCACCAGCATGGACACCGCGGTCACGATCGGCACGAACCGGCGTCCGCCGAAGAACCCGAGGTAGTCGGGCAGCTTGATCCGGTGGTAGCGCTGCCACAGCCAGGCCGCGACGAGACCGGCGATGATGCCGCCGAGCACGCCGTACGGGCCCTTGTTGTACGAGGTCCCGGCCTCCTGCCCGGTGATCTCCCACATCACGCCGGCCAGCACCAGGTAGCCGACGGCCGCCGACAGCGCGGTGGTGCCGTCCGCCTTGCGGGCGAAGCCGATCGCGACACCGATCGCGAACAGCAGCGGCAGGTTGTCGAACAGCGCACCGCCGGCCGCGCCGATCACTCCGGCGGCGGTCTGCAGGCCGGGGACGCTGCCCAGCAGGTCCTCCTGGCCGAGCCGCTGCAGCAGCGCCGCGGCGGGCAGCACCGCGATCGGCAGCATCAGGCTCCGGCCGAGCCGTTGCAGCAGCGCGAAGCCCTTCGAGCTCGCGCCGCCGCTCGCTGAGCCGACGGTCATGGGGCTACCTCCTCGGGTGGACGGCCGGTGCTTCCGGCCTGAGTTCGCAGGGGCATCGTCACTTGGTACGCGTCCCCTCGGTACCAGGAACGCATGTCCTCGACCGGGGCTTCGCGGGAAGTCGAGATCCGGCGGAACACGAGCAGCGGGCTGCCGGGCTGCACCCGCAACAGCCGGGCGGTCTCCGCGTCGGCGCTCTCGGCCAGCACCGTCTGCATCGCGTGCTCCAGCCGGACGCCGTAGTGCCGCTCCAGCAGCGAGTACATCGATTCGGTGAGGTCGCGGCCGAGCAGGCCCGGCGCCGCCGCCGGGTGGAACCAGCCGCGCTCCACGGCCAGCGGCGCCCCGTCGGCCTTGCGCAGCCGGGTCAGCCAGTAGGCGGGGGCGCCCGGTTCGAGGCCGAGCGCTTCGGCGGTGTCCGGGGGCGGCGGCAGTTCGGCGTGGCCGAGCACCTCGGTCTCCGCCCGCAGGCCGCGGCGGCGCATGTCCTCGGTGAACGAGGCCAGGTCCAGCCGGACGTCGACGCGGGGCCGCGCGGTGAAGGTGCCCTTGCCGCGGACCCGCACCAGCAGGCCTTCGGACACGAGCTGGCCGATGGCCTCGCGCACCGTCAGCCGGGAGACGCCGTAGCTCAGCGTGAGGTCCCGTTCGGAGGGCAGCGCGGCGCCCGGCGGCAGCTGCGCGGTGGCCAGTTCGCGGAGGATCTCGCGCAGCTGGGCGTGCTTGGGCGTGGGTCCGTCGAGCAGCGCGTCCGCTGTGCTGCGCTGGGCCACGACGCCCTCCCTGATCAGGGCCTTCTCGGCCGGATCGCGGTGTCGGCCGGATCGATCCGGATCGATCCGGCGGGAACCGCTCCGCCGTGATCGGGATCATTGGTACTGTCCGGTCTAAACCAGTTGCTGCGGAAGAATGCTGTCTCACACGGATGGGTGTCAAGACGGGGCTGTTTTTGTTGCCGCTTCGACACTCGGTAACGCAAGATCGACCAAGTGCGGGACCCTTCCCGGACGACGAACGCGCACCGGACGGACGTAGACCGCCGGGAGACGAAGGGAGCTTCGGGTGGCTCAGAACAAGGCCGCCGCGATCCTGGCCGCGCTGGGCGGCGGGGACAACGTGGTGGAGATCGAACCGTGCATCACGCGCCTGCGCTGCGAGGTCGGCGACGAGTCGCGCGTGGACGAGGCCGCGCTGAAGGCGGCGGGCGCGCACGGGGTGCTGCGGCAGGGCACCGTCGTCCAGGTCGTCGTCGGACCGGAGGCGGACACGCTGGCCGGGGACATCGAGGACCTGCTGTGAGCGTCGAGGTGCGGAGCCCCGTGACCGGGTTGGCCGCCGCGCTCACCGACGTGCCGGACCCGGTGTTCTCGCAGGCCATGGTCGGTCCCGGCGTGGCGGTCAAGCCCGCGGCCGGGCCCGCGGACGCGGTCGCGCCGATCGCCGGGACGGTCGCCACGCTGCACCCGCACGCGTTCGTGGTCGCCTCCCCGGGCGGCACCGCGGTGCTGGTGCACCTGGGCATCGACACGGTCCAGCTCAAGGGCGAGGGGTTCACCCTGCACGTCGCCAAGGGCGACACCGTCGAAGCGGGCGCGCCCGTCGTGTCCTGGGACCCGTCGGTGGTGGAGGCGGCCGGGTACTCCGCGGTGTGCCCGGTGATCGCGCTGGACCTCACCGCCGAGGCGCTGCACGACCTCCGCGAGGACGGCGAGGTCGCCGCGGGGGACCCGTTGTTCACCGTCGAAGGCTGACGTCCGCGTCGGAGAGCGGCCCGCGAGCGGTGCGGCGGGCCGCTCTTTCGTGTCCGGTCGTGGGGGACGCCGACACGCCGGGGAATGTCGGCACGGGACTCTCCGCGTCCGGGCGCGACGCTGGGCGCATGGATCTGACGAGCGGGATCGCCCACCTCATCGGCACCGCCTTCGCGGCCGGGGCGCTCGGCGCGGTGGCCGGCCGGGCCGGCCGCGCGCTGCTGCGCACCGCGCGCATCGGGATAGCGGTGCCGCGCTGGTGCTGCGCCGCGGGCACCGCGCTGCTGTGGGCGCCGGTCGCCGTCCGGGCGGTGGCCGGGGCGTTACCGGTGTGGTGGGCACCGGTGCCGTTGCTGCTGGGCTGGGCCGGAGTGCTGCTCGCGGCCTGCGACCTGCGCGCGCACCGGCTCCCGGACGCGCTCACCCTGCCCGCCTGGCCGCTGGCGTTCGCCGCGGTGGCCGGGGCCGCCGGTGCCGCGGCGGATGCCGTGATGCTGGTCTCGAGTTTCCTCGGCGCCGCGCTGTTCGCCGGCTGCTACGGGCTGGTGCGGATGCTCTCGCCGCCCGCGCTGGGACCGGGCGACGTGAAGCTGGCCGGGCCGCTCGGCGCGCTGGTCGGCGCGGTGTCGGTGCCCGCTGTCCTCGGATGCGTGCTGGTGAGCGCGGTGCTCACCGTGCTGCACGCGTGCGCGGCGCGGCGGCGCGCGGTGCCGCACGGCCCGGCGATGCTGCTGCCCGCCTGGCTGGTCACGGCGGTGGGACCGGTTCCCGGAAGCGGTTGACCGATCCGCACCCGGCCCGCCCGGCCTGCGGCGTTGCGTGGCAGGATTTCGGTGTGTTGCGTTGGATGACAGCCGGAGAATCGCACGGTCCCGCCCTGGTGGCGGTGCTGGAAGGCATGGTCGCCGGAGTGGAGGTGACCACCGCCGACATCGCGACCCAGCTGGAGCGGCGCAAGCTCGGCTTCGGCCGCAGCCCGCGGATGAACTTCGAATCCGACGAGCTGGAGATCATCGGCGGGGTCCGCCACGGGCGCACCCAGGGCGGCCCCGTCGCCGTCCGCATCGGCAACACCGAATGGCCCAAGTGGGAACAGGTGATGTCCGCCGACCCGGTCGACGAGGACGTGCTCTCCGGGCTCGCCCGGAACGAGCCGCTGACCCGGCCGCGGCCCGGCCACGCCGACCTGCCCGGCATGCAGAAGTACGGCTTCGAGGAATCGCGGCCCGTGCTCGAGCGCGCCAGCGCCCGCGAGACCGCGGCCCGCGTCGCCGCGGGCACCGTCGCGCGCCGGTTCCTGCAGCAGCTGCTCGGCGTCGAGATCGTCAGCCACGTGGTGAGCCTCGGCTCCGTCAGCGTCGCGGGCGAAGCGCTGCCCGGCCCGGACGACCTCGCCGCCATCGACGAGAACCCGGTGCGAGCCTTCGGCGACGACGCGACCGAGCGGATGATGGCCGAGGTCGACGCGGCCAAGGCCGACGGCGACACCCTCGGCGGCGTCGTCGAGGTCATCGCCTACGGCCTGCCCGCGGGCATCGGCTCGCACGTGCACTGGGACCGCAAGCTCGACGCCCGGCTCGCCGGTGCGCTGATGAGCATCCAGGCGGTCAAGGGCGTCGAGATCGGCGAGGCGTTCGCCAACGCCACCCGCCGGGGCAGCGCCGCGCACGACGAGATCTACCCGGCCGACGGCGCCCGCTGGGTCAGCCGCGGCAGCAACCGCGCGGGCGGTCTCGAAGGCGGCATCACCAACGGCGAACCGCTCGTGGTGCGCGCCGCGAAGAAGCCGATCTCCAGCCTGCCCCGCGCGCTGGCGACCGTGGACACCGACACCGGCGAACCGGCGCAGGCCATGCACCAGCGCTCCGACATCACCGCCGTGCCCCGGGCCGCCGTCGTCGCCGAGACGATGGTCGCGCTGGTGCTCGCCGAAGCGGTGCTGGAGAAGTTCGGCGGCGACTCGCTGCCGGAGACCCGCCGCAACGTCGAGGGCTACCTCGCCGCCCTGGCCGAACGCGCCGAGAAGCGGCAGGTGCGCTGATGTCGCCGCGCGCCGTCGTGATCGGCCCGCCCGGGTCGGGCAAGACGACGGTGGGCAGGCTGCTCGCCGACCACCTCGGCGTGGCGTTCCGCGACACAGACGACGACGTGGTTCGGCTGGCGGCCAAACCGATCCCGGACATCTTCACCACCGACGGCGAACCGGCATTCCGCGCGCTGGAGGAGCAGGCCGTGGCCACCGCGCTCGACGAGCACCCCGGCGTGCTCTCGCTCGGCGGCGGTGCGGTGATCTCCGAGCGCACCCGGAAGCTGCTCGCCGACCACCCGGTGGTGTTCCTGACCGTGGGCCTCGCCGAAGGCGCCCGCCGCACCGGCCTGGCCCAGACCTCCCGTCCGCTGCTGGCCGGGGTGAACCCGCGCGCCACGTTCAAGGCGCTGCTGGACGCGCGGCTCCCGCTGTACCGGGAGGCCGCCGACGTGGAGCAGCCCACCGACGGCCTCGAACCGTGGCGCCTGGTCGAACTGGTCGCCGGGAAGCTGGCCGAGATCCGCCCCGGCGGCACCACCCCCGTCGCCGATGCGTGAATAATCGTGGGAGAACGCCGCGGGGCGCTCGACGTCCCGGCGGCGGTTGCCGAGCCCCGACTGAATGAGTGGAGAACGATGCCCGAGCCGGTGCGCATCACGGTCGGATCCGAGCAGCCCTACGACGTGGTCGTCGGCCGGGGCCTGCTCGGCGACCTCGTCGAGCTGCTGAGCGGGACCTCGGTGGTGGCGCTGCTGCACCAGCCGAGCATCACCACGACCGTCGAAGCCGTGCGCGAGGAGCTCGCCGACGCGGGCATCGACGCGCACCGGGTCGAGATCCCCGACGCCGAAGAGGGCAAGAGCCTCGCCGTGGCCGGGTTCTGCTGGGAGGTCCTCGGCAAGATCGGCATGGACCGCGGCGGCGTCGTCGTGTCCTTCGGCGGCGGTGCCGTCACCGACGTGGCCGGCTTCATCGCCGCCACCTGGATGCGCGGCGTGCGCGTGGTGCACGTGCCGACGACGCTGCTCGGCATGGTCGACGCCGCGGTCGGCGGCAAGACCGGCATCAACACCGAAGCGGGCAAGAACCTCGTCGGCCTGTTCCACGAACCGACCGCGGTGCTGGTGGACCTGGCGACGCTGGAGAGCCTGCCGCGCAACGAACTCATCGCGGGCATGGCGGAGGTCGTCAAGACCGGCTTCATCGCCGACCCGCGCATCCTCGAACTGATCGAGCAGGACCCGGACGCGGCGCTGGACCCGACGGGCGACGTGCTCGGCGAACTGGTGCGCCGCAGCATCCAGGTGAAGGCCGACGTGGTCGCCGCGGACCTCCGCGAGTCGCACCAGCGGGAGATCCTCAACTACGGCCACACGCTGGCGCACGCCATCGAGCGCCGGGAGCGCTACCGGTGGCGCCACGGCGCCGCGGTCAGCGTGGGCCTCGTGTTCGCCGCCGAGTTGTCCCGGCTGGCGGGCCGCCTCGACGACGAGACCGCGGACCGGCACAAGCGGGTGCTGGACCTGCTCGGCCTGCCCACCTCCTACGACCCGGACGCGCTGGGCCAGCTGCTGGACTCGATGAAGCTGGACAAGAAGACCCGCTCGGGGATGCTGCGGTTCGTGGTGCTCGACGGCCTCGCCAAGCCCGGCAGGCTGGAAGGGCCGGACCCGTCGCTGGTGGCCGCCGCCTACTCGGCGCTGACCGGGGGCGAGCGCAAGCAGGCCGGGTCGGAGGTGTTCCTGTGAAGGTCCTGGTGCTCAACGGCCCGAACCTGGGGCGGCTGGGGACGCGGGAGCCGTCGATCTACGGATCCACCACCTACCCGGATCTGGTCGCGCTGTGCGAGCGCACCGGCGCCGAGCTGGGCCTGGACGTCGAGGTGCGGCAGACCGACCACGAAGGCGAGATGCTCGGCTGGCTGCACGAGGCCGCCGACGGGGGCACCCCGGTGGTGCTGAACGCGGCGGCGTGGACGCACTACTCGATCGCGGTGCGCGACGCGTGCGCGCAGCTGACCGCCCCGCTGCTGGAAGTGCACATCTCGAACGTGCACAAGCGGGAGTCGTTCCGCGGGCACAGCTACCTGTCGGACATCGCGACCGGAGTCCTCGTCGGGCTGGGGGTCCGCGGGTATGCCCTGGCCCTCCGATGGATAGCCGACGAGAACACGGCGCACGCCTGAGATCTTTCGGGTTCTTCTGCGCAGGTGAGCGGATGGCGGAACCTCAGCGCTTTCCTCGCTGCGGGATCGTTTTCACCTTGGAGACCGCCGACGTGGTGATCGTGCGGGACGAGCTCGCCGCCGTCGGCAAGCTCGTCGACCTGTCCCGCCGGGCCC